>NZ_JANIID010000019.1:0-154192 GCF_024519335.1 Streptomyces telluris | reverse complement strand
CCGACGCCGCCGCCCCCGCCCGTCCCCGACACCCCCCGGCCGTCAACCTCGCTCCACCCGCCCCCACCATCGAGTGATCCACCCCGCCCTCCCCCTAGGCTGGCCCGGTGAATGCTCCACTCCGCAACGGCCCGGCCTCCTTCGACGACCTCGCCCCCTGGCTGCTGGCGCAGCCGCCATCCCTCGGCCCCGTCCGCCTGGTGGCCGTCGACGGGCACGCGGGGTCCGGGAAGACCACCTTCAGCGGGCGGCTCGCGGCGGCGCTCGGCGGCGCGCCCGTACTGCATCTGGATGATCTCGCGACCCACGAGGAGCTGTTCGAGTGGACCGGGCGGCTGCGCGAGCAGGTGCTCGATCCCCTCGGCCGCGGAGAGACCGCCCGCTTCCGCGCCTACGACTGGGTGACCCGCCGGTTCGCCCCGCCGGAGCGGGAGATCGGGCCGGAGCCGGTGGTGCTGGTGGAGGGCGTCGGCGCGGGGCGCCGCGCGCTGCGGCCCCACCTCGCGTGTCTGCTGTGGATGGAGTTGCCGCATGAGCACTCCTGGGAAAGGGGTCAACTCCGTGACGGCGCAGAGCTGTCCGATTTCTGGGACGGCTGGATGCGGGCGGAGCGCGGCCATTTCGCCGCCGACCCGACGCGCCCGTACGCAGAACTGCTGATTCTTCAGCGCGAAGGGGGGTACGAGGTGCTGCCGGGACCGCACAAAACGACCACAACCCCGCACGGACGAACCTGACCGTCACACTCCGTGAGCGGCGCCGTGCGGTCCGCCGGGTCTCGCGGTCCGATCCCCGCCGACTGCGCCAACTCCGCTTGACCGACGGGGCGTACAGGACTTACGTTCTCATTGTGCGGCCGGTCGAGGCCGCCCGCGGACGCGAAGCCCCCGGTTGTTCCCCCGTGATCGGGGGCTTCGTACCACTCGGAATTCTCCTTTTGGGCACTTTGCCCCGCCGCCTCCCTCACCCTGGGTGACCATCTCCCGGAGCGGTCCACGGGCCGCCGGGGATCGCTTTTCCGCCGTGAAGGGCAGTGCGGCACCCTTCGGCCCGGGCCAACGGCGCAGGTACGATGCGACTCGGTGCCCCTATCGGCGGGTGCACCGGCACACACTGGTCAACTCCCGTCCACAGCACAGCGGTTCGGCAAGGCGCGCCTGGCACTCGCCGGGCAGCACGCTACGGGGGCACGGTTTGTGGGGGACGTGATGGATTTCGGCATGCAGGGCCCACCCGCCCCGGCCGATCTCGCCTGGCTGCGCGCCGTCGACGCCTACACCATGGGCGCGTACGCACAGGCCGAGGAGGAGTTCCGGGCGGCGGTCCGGGTGGACCCCGGCATGGCCGACGCGTGGCTGGGCCTGCACGCGCTGCGTGCGGACACCACCACCGCGCTGCTGCGCATGTACCGCCACCGGGACCGGTTCGGCGAGCAGCGCACGCGCCACCGGCGCACCCTCAATTCCTGGTACTGGCTGGGCTGGTGGGTCCAGCCGGTGCTGGAGACCGGCCGGGACCTGCTGCTCGCGCACGCCTCGCACTGGCTCGACGGCCGGCACGTCCCCGAGCTGGACCGGGCCCTGGCCGGCTGCCCGCCCGTCGAGACCGACCCCCAGGCCCGCTTCCTGCACGCCTGCCGCGCCTACCTCGTCAAGGACTGGGAGCAGCTCGTCCGGCACACCGAGCCGCTGCTGGACGATCCCCTGCTCGGCATCGAGGCCGGGCTGTTCGGCGGCATGGCGCGGGTGCGGCTGGAGATGTACGGGCAGGCCGAGCCGCTGCTGGCCTCGGCGCTGATGCGCTGCCGCAGCGAGCAGCCCCAGCGCAAGGAGCTGCGCTACTGGCTCGCGCGCGCCCACGAGGGCACCGGCCGCAGCGCCGCCGCGCTCCCCCTGTACCGGGCCGTGCACCGCGTCGACCCGTCCTTCATGGACACCTCGGCCCGGCTCACCGCCATCGCCGACGGCGACGGCCTCGACGACGGCCTGGACCTCGCCCCGGTGCCGCTCGGCGGTCCCGGCGAGGAGCCGGCCGGGCCGGTCC
Organism: Streptomyces telluris; assembly: GCF_024519335.1. Lineage (NCBI taxonomy): Bacteria > Bacillati > Actinomycetota > Actinomycetes > Kitasatosporales > Streptomycetaceae > Streptomyces > Streptomyces telluris. Next base: position 152,149 of record NZ_JANIID010000019.1, on the reverse strand, counting down.
CGCCCGCCGCCTCCGCCGACGCGCCCGCCGCCGCCCCGGACACCCTCGACGGGCGGGACGTGCTGACGGGGACGGACCCGGAGCCCGCCGGCACCCTGCAGACGGACGCCGGGCCCGACGACGTGCGCCGCAAGGCCCGCGTTCCCGCCCAGCAGGCCGGCAAGCCGGCGCCGGGCCCGTCCGACCCGGTCCTGCTGGCCAAGGCCCTCGCGGAGCTGGAGCGGATGGTCGGCCTGGAGCCCGTCAAGCGGCAGGTGCGGGCGCTCTCCGCCCAGCTGCACATGGCCCGGCTGCGGGCCGGTCAGGGGCTGCCGGTGCAGCCCCCCAAGCGCCACTTCGTCTTCTCCGGGCCCTCGGGCACCGGAAAGACCACCGTCGCCCGGATCCTCGGCCGGGTCTTCTACGCCCTCGGGCTGCTCGGCGGCGACCACCTGGTCGAGGCCCAGCGCGCCGACCTGGTCGGCGAGTTCCTGGGGCAGACGGCCGTGAAGGCCAACGAGCTGATCGACTCCGCGCTCGGCGGGGTGCTCTTCGTGGACGAGGCGTACAGCCTCTCCAACTCCGGCTATTCCAAGGGCGACGCCTACGGGGACGAGGCCCTGCAGGTGCTGCTCAAACGCGCGGAGGACAACCGGGACCGGCTCGTGGTGATCCTCGCCGGGTACCCCGAGGGCATGGACCGGCTGCTGGCCACGAACCCCGGCCTCGGCTCCCGCTTCACCACACGCGTCGACTTCCCCAGCTACCGCCCCTCCGAACTCACCAGCATCGGCGAGGTGCTGGCCTCCGAGAACGGCGACGGCTGGGACGAGGAGGCCCTGGAGGAGCTGCGCAGCATCAGCGCGCACGTCGTCGCCCAGGGCTGGATCGACGAGCTGGGCAACGGCCGCTTCCTGCGCACCCTGTACGAGAAGAGCTGCGCGTACCGCGATCTGCGGCTGTCCGGCTACCCGGGCACCCCGACCCGCGACGACCTGGCCACGCTGCGCCTGCCGGACCTGATGCAGGCCTACGGGGAGGTGCTGTCGGGGCCCGGCTGGGGCGCCCGGCGGGACGGGTCCCGCGATCCGCAGGACCCGGCGCCGTAACGGCTCCGGCCGCCCCGGGGCACCGGACCGCGGCACCGGACCGCGGCACCGGACCGCCTTACCCCGCGTTCTTCTGCCCGGCGTCCTTCTCCCCAGCGGCAGCGGACTCCGCCTGGTCGTCGTAGCTGCTCGTCCCCTCGTCCAGCAGGGGCTCCTGCGTCTTGAGGTGGGCCGGGGCCAGGGCGCGCAGGACGTGGTAGCCGGAGAGGACCACGATGGTGCCCAGGGCGATGCCGCTGAGCTCGAAGTTCTCGCTGATCTTCAGGCTGACGCCGCCGATGCCGATGATGACGCCCGCGGCGACGGGCACCAGGTTCAGCGGGTTGCGCAGGTCGACCTTGTTGTGGACCCAGATCTGCGCGCCGAGCAGGCCGATCATGCCGTAGAGGATGACGGTGATGCCGCCCAGCACTCCGCCGGGGATCGCGGCGACGACGGCGCCGAACTTCGGGCAGACGCCGAAGAGGAGGGCGAAGCCGGCCGCGGCCCAGTAGGCGGCGGTGGAGTAGACGCGGGTGGCCGCCATCACGCCGATGTTCTCGGAGTACGTGGTGTTGGCGGGGCCGCCGACGGCGGTGGAGAGCATCGTCGCCACGCCGTCCGCGGAGATCGCGGTGCCCAGCTGGTCGTCCAGCCGGTCGCCGGTCATCTCGCCGACGGCCTTGACGTGGCCGGCGTTCTCGGCGATCAGCGCGATGACGACCGGCAGCGCCACCAGGGCCGCGGACCAGCCGAAGCTCGGGGCGTGCAGCGACGGCAGGCCGATCCAGTCGGCCTTGGAGACCCCGGACAGGTCCAGGCGCCAGTGGTCGACGGCCTCGGGGCCGCCGTTCACCGAGTGGATCTTGCCGAAGAGGCGGTCGAAGAGCCACGAGATCCCGTAGCCGAAGACCAGGCCGAGGAAGATCGCGACGCGCGACCAGAAGCCGCGCAGGCACACCACGGCGAGGCCGGTGAAGAGCATGGTCAGCAGCGCCGTCCACTGGTCCTGCGGCCAGTACGTGCGGGCCGTGACCGGCGCCAGGTTGAAGCCGATCAGCATGACCACGGCGCCGGTGACCACCGGCGGCATCGCCGCGTGGATGATCTTCGCGCCGAACTTCTGTACGACCAGGCCGCTCAGCAGGAGCGCCGCACCCACCACGAAGATCGCACCGGTGACGGCCGCACTGCCGCCGCCCTGCGCGCGGATGATCGCGGCGACGCCGACGAAGGACAGGCTGCACCCCAGGTAGCTGGGCACGCGGCCGCGCGTCGCGAGGAGGAACAGGATGGTGGCGACGCCCGACATCATGATCGCGAGGTTGGGGTCCAGGCCCATGAGGACCGGGGCCACGAAGGACGCGCCGAACATGGCGACCACGTGCTGCGCGCCGAGGCCGGCGGTCCGCGGCCACGAGAGCCGCTCGTCGGGCCGGACGACGGCCCCAGGGGCGGGGGTGCGCCCGTCACCGTGCAGGGTCCAGCGCACGCCGAGGCCCATGGAAGCTCCCGAAGGTCATGTGAGGGGGGTGATGATCCGGTTCATGCTAAGCCGGGCCGGACGGTGCTCCGGGCCACCCGGCCCCACCCGCCGCTCCCCCGGCCCGTCCGCCGGCCCCGCGACCCGTCCGCCGGCCCCACGACCCGTCCGCGGCCGCGGGAACTTGCTGCAACCGGCGCAATCAGTCGCCCGTAGGACTGTATGACCGTCCTCCCATGCTGTTCTCCGCCCTACGCACGGTATCGGTGCCATTGTCCGATTCCTGCAACTCAGGAGAAAACACATGCGTAAGCTCGCCGGCCGCGCCGCGGCCGCTGCCATCATCGCCGCAGTCGCCATCGTTCCGGCCGCCGGAGTGGCCCAGGCCGCCCCTGCCACGCCGGCTGTCGCCTTCCACGACGACGACCACGACCGTGACGGCCGCGACCACGGACGTGACCACGGCCGGGACCACGGCCGCGACCACGACCACGGCCGCGACCACCACAACGGCGGCTGGGGCGGCCACCACGACCACGGCGGTTGGGGCGGCCACCACAACGGCGGCTGGGGCGGCGGCCACCACCGCGACCACGACGACTGCGACCACGGCTGGGGCTGGGACGACTGGGGCTGGGGCGGCGGCTGGGGCGGCCACCACCGCGGCGGCCACGGCGGCTGGGACGACGACTGCCACCGCAGCTGCGGCGGCCACCACCACGGTGGCTGGGGCGGCTGGGGCGGCGGCTGGGGCATCCTCGGCGGCATCTTCTAGTCACACCTGCTCCTCGGCACCACGGCGCGGGCCGTGGCGACGGACCTCATTGGTCCGCCGCCCGGCCCGTCCGGGATTTCCCTCCCCGGCCCCGGGGTCCGCAGCCCCGCGATCCGGGGCTGCGGACCCCGGGGCCGGATCGCTCACTCGGCCCGCGACCGCTCCCCCGGCACCTTCCCCTCGGCCGCCGTGCGCTCCGGATCCCGGGCCCGCAGCACGCCCGCCCCGGCCACCAGCCCCGCCGCCAGAACGGTGACCAGGCCGAACGACGTCACCAGCGAACTGGCCTGCGCGATCTGGCCGATGGCGGCCGGGGCCACGAGCCCCGAGGTGTAGGTGATCGTCGCGACGCCCGCGATCGACTGGCTCGGCGCCGGCCCGCTGCGCCCCGCCGCCGCGAAGGCCAGCGGGACCACGACCGCGATGCCCACGCCGATCAGCGCGAACCCGGCGATGGCGGAGGCCGCGCCCGAGGCCGTCACCACCAGCACCCCGCCGGCCGTGGCCAGCACCCCGCTCGCCCGGACGGTCCGCACCGGGCCGAAGCGCCCCACGACCGGGTCCCCGGCGAACCGGGCGAGGGCCATCGTGCAGGAGAACGCCGTGGTGCAGGCGGCGGCGACGCCGGGGCCGGAGCCGATGACGTCCCGGAGGTAGACCGCCGACCAGTCCAGGCTCGCGCCCTCGGCGAAGACCGCGCAGAAGCCCACCGCGCCGATGACGAGCGCCGACCGGGGCGGCAGGGCGAACCGGGGCGGCGGGTGCTCGTGGGCGGCGGTGCGCAGGTCGAGCACCCAGTGGCAGGCCGCCGCGCCGAGCACGGCCAGCACCGCGGCCTCGACGCCCAGGTGGACCCGGGCGTCGAGGCCGGCGTGGGCAGCGGCCGCACCGGCCGCCGACCCCGCGAGCGCGCCCGCGCTCCACATCCCGTGCAGGCCCGACATGATCGGACGGCCCAGCCGCTCCTCGGTCTCCACGCCGAGCGCGTTCATGGCGACGTCCGCCATGCCGGACGTCGCCCCGTAGACGGCCAGCGCCCCGCAGAGCGCGAGCAGCCCCGGCGAGAGCGCGGGCAGGGCCACGGAGGCGCACCACAGGGCGATCAGGGCGCGCAGCGCGGCCCGGGAGCCGAAGCGGTGGCTGATGCGGCCCGCGAGCGGCATGGCGCACGAGGAGCCGATGGCGGGGAGGACGAGCGCGAGGCCCAGCTCGCCGGAGCCGAGGTCCAAGTGGCTCTGGATCCAGGGGATGCGGGTGGCGAAGCCGCCGGTGACCGCGCCGTGGACGGCGAACACCGCGGCCACGGCGAACCGTGCGCGGCGCAGCCGGCCGTCGGTGCGGCCCAGGGTCCGGCCATCGGTCCCGTCTCCGGCGTCCATGGCGCCTCATCCTCCCGGACGGGGCCCGCGCGGGTCGACCCCGCCACGGGCCCCGGATGCGGACGGGGTGCGGGCTCAGCAGGCGCCCGCGTCCTGCCACACCCCCCATTCGCCGGTGGTGCCGGGCTCGTCGCCCTGGGTCCACCACCGGGCCTTCCAGGAGTGGGACTTCCAGGAGACGGTGGCGCCGCCGTTGTAGACGGCCCCCTTGTCCCACTGGGGCGCGGTGCAGGTGCCGCCGGTGGGCTTGCCGGTGGGGGTGCCGGTCGGCGTCCCCGTCGGGGTGGGCGTGGGGCCGCCGGGGTCGGTGACGGTCGTGCCGCGGGCGTGGTCCCCGGCGAGGGCGTAGGTCCTGCCGCCGAAGCTCACGCTCCAGTTGGACGGGGTCGACACCGGAAGGTAGTAGACGAAGTCGAGGTCCGCGGAGGCGCCGGGCGCGAGCGGCTGGGAGGCGGGGAGCTTGACGGAGACCCGGTTGTAGTCGCCCTTGAGGCCGCCGATGTTGTTGCCGGCGGTGTGGTCGCTGCGGACGACCTTCAGCCCCCAGCCCGACTGGTCCTTGGCGTTGCCGGGCGCGGAATTGGCGTAGTCGAACTGGAATTCCGTGCCGCCGGGGAGCGTGGCCTTGGTCCGGTTGGTGATGTGGATCTTCGGGTTGATCGGGTAGTTGCTGTCGCCGAGCGGGAAGTTCGTGAAGCTCACGTCCACGTCGAGGGCCTGGGCGGGCAGTTCGGTGGTCGCGCGGCGGGCGCCGTAGGCGGGGGCGGCCTTGAACGCGTCGTACATCGCGGTGGTGAGGGTGGTGCCCGGTTCGTACTGCCCCTTGGCGGCGTTCCAGCCGTAGTCGCCGGCGAGTTCCCAGACCATGGTCCCGCCGAGGCCCTTGTCGACGACGTACTGGGCCTTGGCCTTCACCGACTGCTCGTCCTCGGTGGACAGGAAGACCTTCTTCTCCGCGTTCCACAGCCACGGCGCGGTCAGGCCCGCGTCGTAGTTGCGGGCGTAGGTGCCGGTGAGCTTGGTGCCGGCGGGGAAGCCGTACTTCCCGGCGTAGTCCCCGACGACGCCCTTCTCCAGGTTCTTGGCGTGCCACATCGGGTTGGAGCCGGCCGGGGACTCCTTGCCGGCGTCGTCCTTGTCGTGCCAGAGGTTGTCGATGCCGACGGCGCCGTCGCCGCAGGTGGTGAGCCCGGAGCCGGCCGGGCAGGAGGTGGTCTTCGCCGTGCCCCACAGGCCGTTCGTGCCGCCGGTGACGTTCTTCCAGCCGCGCGTGTAGTACGGCAGCCCGAGGTTGATGCGGCCCGCGGGCATCGATCCGCGGAAGTAGTGGTAGGCCCAGTCGCCGTTGAGGTAGCCGATCCCGCCGTACTGGGCGGTGGTGTAGACGCCCCACTTGGCGAGTTCGGCGTCCTTTCCGTCGTCGTAGAGCGCGGCGTTGGGCCCGACGAATTCGTTCCAGGCGCCGTGCAGGTCGTACGACATCACGTTGACGTAGTCCAGGTATTTCGTGGTCTGGTACGTCTCCATGCCGCGCAGCAGGTAGCCGGAGGAGGGTGCGGCGACGGAGAGGAGGTAGTGCTTCCCGTCCGCCGCCCCGGCCCGGTCGAGCTTTTCGCGGAGCGTTTTCATCAGCGCCGCGTAGCCCTTGTTCAGGCCGCCGCGCCGGGCGTTGGCGAGCGCCCAGTCCTTGGGGTTTCCGGCGTCCTTCATCGACGTGGGGTATTCGTAGTCGATGTCGACGCCGTTGAATCCGTATTTCTTGACGAAGGAGACGGCCGAATCGGCGAAGGTGTCGATCCCGGCCTGGTTGACGGAGCCGTCGGCGTTGGTGGCCGTCTTGTAGAAGCCGCCGGAGTCGACGCGCTTGCCGTTCTCGTCGATGTAGCCGCCGGTCTCGGCCCAGCCGCCGACCGAGATGAGGGTCTTCACCTGGGGGTGCTGCTTCTTGTACTTGTTCAGCAGGTTGAAGTGGCCCTTGTAGGGCAGGTCCGGGTCCATTTCGGCGCCAGGGACGCCCGGCCAGGTCATGCCGGTGGCGGGGTTGCCCGCGCCGTCCGCGCCGACGGAGATCCTGTCGTCGGGGCCGACGTGCGCGAAGGCGTAGTTGAGGTGGGTGACCTTGTCCCAGGGGATGTCGGGGGCGAGGTAGGCGGGGGTGCCGTCCTTGCCGGTGCGCCAGCCCGTGAAGTAGCCGATGACGCGGCGCTGGTGGTCGGCGCCCATCTTCTCGCGGCCGGCGGAGTCGTAGACGGAGCAGTAGGGGACGTCGGTCCCGGGGGTGGTGTAGAGGCCGTCGGGGCGGCAGGCGGCGTGGTCCTCGGCGTGCGACGTGGTCGCCGAGACCGTGCCGATCAGCAGCCCGGCCAGGGCGGTGCCGACGGCGGCGACGGTGATCCCGCGGCGGGCGCGGGGGCCGGTACAGGATCTCTCCCGGCGCTCCCGGTTCTCTCGGAACAACACGATCAGGTCCTCCAGGTGGGGTGCCCGGCGCGGCCGGGCGGGCGGGGGGTGAGCGTCGTGCTGTGGCCCGCCGGTGTGCGCCCACCGGCGGGCCGTACTCCTCGGAGGTGTGGCAGAGGTTAAGAGGACTAGACCAGTGCGTCAATAGGTACGGACCAAGTCCGGGAAGGGCCCGAAATATGGAGCCCGGCGCTCCGCCGCAGGGCCGCCGCCCGGGGCCTCCGCGGCCCTCCCGCCCGTTTCCCGCCCGGCGTGTCCAGTGCGTCACATCGCCGTGGACACCGCGCCGCCGCCCGGCGTACGCTCGATCCCGTCGACCAGCGGTTTTGAGAAGCCGCGGGCCGTACGCATGTAGCATGACCTGAAATTCAGAAACGCAGCGCACTCCGGGGTCGGTGAAAGTCCGAACCGGCGGTTACAGTCCGCGACCCGTCCGCAGCCAGCGGCCGGTTGACCAGGTGAAATTCCTGGACCGACGGTTAAAGTCCGGATGGGAGGCAGTGCGCGGCGGGTACGCATCGGCACACCGTCGCAGGTGGCCCGCCCTCACCGGGCGGCCCTTCCCGCACGGCCCCGCAAGGGCCGTGGTGTCCCCCGTTGCGGCGTACCCGCTTCTTTCGTCGTCCCGTACGACAGCCCCGGAGTCCGTGCCCGAAGAGGCAGGAGGACCCGGTGGCCACCGCGACCGAAGCAGACGCGATGCGACGCGCCGTGGCGCTCGCCGCTCGCGCCCTTGGCGCGACGAGCCCCAACCCCGTCGTCGGCTGCGTCATCCTCGGCCCCCGGGGCACCGTCCTCGGCGAGGGCTGGCACCGCCGCGCCGGCGGCCCGCACGCCGAGGTCGAAGCCCTCGCCGCGGCCTCCGCCGCGGGCCACGACGTGCGCGGCGCCACCGCCGTCGTCACCCTCGAACCCTGCAACCACACCGGTCGCACGGGCCCCTGCGCCCAGGCCCTGATCACCGCCGGCATCGGCCGGGTCGTCTACGCCGTCGCCGACCCCACCGACGCCGCCACCGGCGGCGCGGCCACCCTGGCCGCCGCCGGCGTCGACACCGAGGGCGGCCTCCTCGCCGAAGAGGCCGCCGCCGGCAACGCCGCCTGGCTCACCTCGGTGCTCCACGGGCGCCCCTTCGTGCTGTGGAAGTACGCCGCCACGCTCGACGGGCGCAGCGCCGCCGCCGACGGCACCAGCCGCTGGATCACCTCCGCGGACTCCCGCGCCGACGTCCACCGGCTGCGCGCCGAGGCCGACGCCGTCGTGGTGGGCTCGGGCACCCTGCGCGCCGACGACCCCCACCTGGCCGTGCGGGACCGCGAAGGCGCCGTCCAGCCGCTGCGCGTCGTCATCGACACGCACGCCTCGGTCACCCCCGGCGCCCGCGTCCTGGACGACGCGGCACCGACCCTGATCGCCGTCGGCGAGCACGCCGACACCACCCACCTGCCCGGCGCCGACGTCGTGCGCCTGCCCCGCGCCGGGGCGGGCGCCGGCCACGGCGGCCTCGATGTGCACGCCCTGCTCGGCGAGCTCCACGCGCGCGGCGTCCGCTCCGTGCTGCTCGAAGGCGGCCCCGCCCTCGCCGGCTCGTTCGTCGCCGCCGGTGCCGTCGACCGCGTCGTCGGCTATCTGGCCCCCGCCCTGCTCGGCGCCGGGCCGGCCGCCCTCGGCGACGCCGGCATCGGCACCATCCCCCACGCCCTGCGCCTCCAGGTGACCGATGTCGCCCGGCTCGGTCCCGACCTGCGGATCACCGCAGTCCCCACCGCTTCCGCCACCGCCCCTGAGGAGAACTGACAGTGTTCACCGGAATCGTCGAAGAACTGGGCGAGGTCGTCTCCGTCGAGAACCTCGGCGACAGCTCCCTCTTCCGGCTCCGCGGCCCGATCGTCACCCAGGACGCCAAGCACGGCGACTCCATCGCCGTCAACGGCGTGTGCCTGACCGTCGTGGAGACCGCCGACGGCGAGTTCACCGCGGACGTGATGGCCGAGTCCCTCAAGCGCTCCAGCCTGGGCGCCCTGGTTCCCGGCTCGCGTGTCAACCTCGAACGGCCCATGGCCCTCGGCGGGCGCCTCGGCGGCCACCTGGTCCAGGGCCACGTCGACGGCACCGGCACGGTGCTGGAGCGGACCCCCGGCGAGCACTGGGAGATCGTGAAGATCGGCCTGCCTGCCGGGCTGGCGCGCTACGTCGTCGACAAGGGCTCCATCACCGTCGACGGCATCAGCCTGACCGTGGTCGAGGCGGGCGACGAGCACTTCACCGTCAGCCTCATCCCCACCACGCTCGACCTGACCACCCTCGGCATCAAGCAGCCCGGCGACCCGGTCAACCTCGAGGTGGACGTCCTCGCCAAGTACGTCGAGCGGCTGCTCGGCACGCCCGCCCGCGACACCGGGGAGAGCGTCGCATGAGCGCCCTCGACTGGCTCAACGGCGAGGCGTTCAGCGCCTTCGGGCAGCACGTCATCTGGTCCGACGCGATCGGCAACACCATCGGCCTCGCCGCGCTCGCCCTCGGCTGGCGGCGCTCCATATGGACCTGGCCCGTCCAGTTCCTCTCCGGCGTCATCCTCGTCGCCGCGTACGCCTCGGCCCACCTCAGCGGCGGCATCGGCAAGCAGCTCCTCGTGATCGGCGTCGCCGTGTGGGGCTGGCGCCAGTGGCACCGCGGCAAGCAGCAGGCCCAGGACGGCTCCATCGCCGTCCGCTTCGCGGGCTGGCGCGAGCGCACGGTGCTGCTGGCCGGCACGGCGCTCGGCACGCTGGCCGTCGGCGCCCTGTTCACGGCCGTGCCGCAGCTGTCCTGGAACCCCTGGCCCGACGCCTACATCTTCGTCGGCACGCTCGCGGCGATGGTGGCCCAGGCCCGCGGGCTCGTCGAGTTCTGGGTGGCCTGGCTGCTGGTCGACATCGTGGGCGTCCCGCTCGCGTTCAGCAGCGGCCTCCCCTTCTCCGGCCTCGTCTACGTCATCTACTTCGCCCTGGTCCTGTGGGGCATGCGCGACTGGTGGCTGCGCTCTCGCGAGAGTGTGAAGCCCGCACTGGAAGGAGCAGCAGCATGACCATCCTGGAGACCGAGGGCTGGCCTCTGACCGGCGAGTTCGCGCTCGACTCCGTCGAGCGGGCCATCGCCGACATCGCCGCCGGCCGGCCCGTCGTCGTCGTGGACGACGAGAGCCGCGAGAACGAGGGCGACCTCGTCGTGGCCGCGGAGAAGGTCACCACCGAGATCGTCGCCTTCATGATGAGCGAGTGCCGTGGCCTGATCTGCGTCCCGCTGGAGGAGGACGACGTCGCGCGGCTCGACCTGCCGCAGATGGTCGCCGACAACACCGAGTCCATGCGCACGGCCTTCACCGTCTCCGTCGACGCCTCCCGCGCGCACGGCACCGACACGGGCATCTCCGCCGCGGACCGGGCCACCACCATCCGGCTGCTCGCCGACCCCGCAGCCGTCCCCGGCGACTTCGTCCGGCCCGGCCACGTCTTCCCGCTGCGCGCCAGGCCCGGCGGCGTCCTGGTCCGCAACGGCCACACCGAGGCCGGCACCGACCTCGCCCGGCTCGCGGGCCTGCGCCCGGCCGCCGCGATCGTGGAGATCGCCGGCGAGGACGGCGCGATGCTGCGCCTGCCCGAACTGATCCCCTTCGCCCGCAAGCACGGCCTCGCGATCATCTCCATCGAGGACCTGATCGCCTACCGCCGGGCGGCGGAGGCCGCCGTCCACCGCGAGGCCGAGACCCGGCTGCCCACCGCCTTCGGCGACTTCCGCGCCTACGGCTACCGCTCCGCGGCCGACGGCGTCGAGCACATCGCGCTGGTCGCCGGCGACCTCGGCGACGGCGAGGACGTGCTGGTGCGCGTCCACTCCGAGTGCCTGACCGGGGACGTCTTCGCGTCGCTGCGCTGCGACTGCGGCCCCCAGCTGCACGCCTCGCTTGAGCGCATCGCCGGCGAGGGCCGCGGCGTCGTGCTCTACCTGCGCGGCCACGAGGGCCGCGGCATCGGGCTGCTGCCCAAGCTGCGCGCCTACGAGCTCCAGGAGGACGGCCGCGACACCCTCGACGCCAACCTCGAACTGGGCCTGCCCGCCGACGCGCGCGACTACGCTGCCGGCGCACGCATCCTCGCCGACCTCGGCGTGCGCTCGCTGCGCCTGCTGACCAACAACCCCGACAAGACCGCCGCCCTCGTGCGCCACGGCCTGCGCGTCACCGGCCGCGAGCCCATGCCCGTCCAGGCCGGCGAGCACAACCTGCACTACCTGCGGACCAAGCGGGACCGCATGGGCCACGACCTGCCCTGGCTGGACGCCGAGCGCGTGTCCCCCTGCGGCAACCAGTGATCATCACCTCACCGACCGAGCACCACCCCCACTGAGCACGACACCGACCGGAAAGAGAACGACGTGAGCGGCAAGGGCGCCCCCCAGCTGAGTGTGAAGAACTGCCAGGACCTGCGGGTGGCGGTGATCGCCGCGCAGTGGCACGAGAAGGTCATGGACGGCCTGGTCGACGGCGCCCTGCGCGCGCTGCACGACCTCGGCATCGACGAGCCCACCGTGCTGCGCGTGCCCGGCAGCTGGGAGCTGCCCGTCGCCGCCAAGGTCCTCGCCGGCCGCGGCTACGACGCGATCGTCGCCCTCGGCGTCGTCATCCGCGGCGGCACCCCGCACTTCGACTACGTGTGCCAGGGCGTCACCCAGGGCCTCACCCAGGTGTCGGTGGACACCGGCGTCCCGGTCGGCTTCGGCGTCCTCACGTGTGACGACGACGCGCAGGCCCTGGACCGGGCCGGTCTGGAGGGCTCGAACGAGGACAAGGGCCACGAGGCCGTCACCGCCGCCGTCGCCACGGCGGTACTTCTGCGCTCGGTGTCCGAGCCCTGGCACTGACAGCGGGGGCGGACCCCGTAGGGTAGGACGCACCATGTCCAAGAAGACGTTCGAGGAGCTGTTCGCAGAGCTCCAGCAGAAGGCCGACGGCGACCCCGCCACCTCCCGCACCGCCGAGCTGGTGGGCAAGGGCGTCCATGCCATCGGCAAGAAGGTGGTCGAGGAGGCCGCCGAGGTGTGGATGGCCGCCGAGTACGAGGGCGCCGACGCCACCGCCGAGGAGATCTCCCAGCTGCTGTACCACGTTCAGGTGATGATGGTCGCCCGCGGGATCTCCCTGGACGACGTCTACTCCCACCTCTGATCCGGCCGGCACCGGCCTGCCGGTGCCACCGCAGTTCTTCCCCTACATCCGCACATCCCCACGCACGAAGGAAACCGACCTCATGCTGCGCATCGCCGTTCCCAACAAGGGTTCTCTCTCCGAGCCTGCGTCGGCGATGCTCCATGAGGCCGGCTACCGCCAGCGCAAGGACCGCAGGGAGCTCGTCCTCGTCGACTCGGCCAACGACGTCGAGTTCTTCTTCCTGCGCCCGCGCGACATCGCGGTCTACGTGGGCTCCGGCAAGCTCGACATCGGCATCACCGGCCGCGACCTGCTGCTGGACTCCGGCTCGCAGGCCGAGGAGATCATGCAGCTCGGCTTCGCCGGGTCCACGTTCCGCTACGCCACCCGGCCGGGCACGGCCAAGGACGTCAGCGAGTTCGGCGGCATGACCGTCGCCACGTCCTTCTCCGGCCTGGTCACCAAGCACCTCGCCGACAACGGCGTGGACGCCGCCGTCGTCCACCTCGACGGCGCGGTCGAGACCGCCATCCAGCTCGGCGTCGCCGAGATCATCGCGGACGTGGTGGAGACCGGCACCACCCTGCGCAACGCCGGCCTGGAGATCATCGGCGAGCCGATCCTGAAGTCCGAGGCCGTCGTCATCCGCCGCTCCGGCGCGCCGGCCGACGATCCCAAGGTGCGGCAGTTCCTCCGCCGCATGCAGGGCGTCCTCGTCGCCCGCCGCTACGTGATGATGGACTACGACATCCGGGTGGAGCACGTCGAGCGCGCCGTCGCCCTGACCCCCGGCCTGGAGTCGCCGACCGTCTCCCCGCTGCACCACGAGGGCTGGGTCGCGGTCCGCTCGATGGTCCCCTCCAGCGACGCCCAGCGCATCATGGACGAGCTGTACGAGCTGGGCGCCCGCGCCATCCTCACCACCAACATCCACGCCTGCCGCCTCTGACCGGCCCGGCCCCTTCCCCACCCAGCGAGAGCACCAGCGACGTGTCCACGCCCGCATCCCCGTCCGGCCTGCCCGGGCTCCCGGTCACCTTCCGCCCGACCCTCACCCGGATCGTGCTGATGAGCCTGGGCACGGCCCTGCTCGCCGTCCTCACGGCGGTGTCCTTCCTGCTCGACACGGCCACGGCCGCGGACCGGGCCTCCTTCATCGGCACCGGCCTGCTCGTCTTCGCCTTCCTCGGGCTGCTCAGCCGCCCCAAGGTCGTCGCCACCCGTGAGGGCGTCACCGTGGTCAACCTGACCACCAAGCGGCAGCTGGCGTGGGCCCAGATCGTCCGGGTCACCCTGCGCCCGGGCGACGCCTGGGTCCATCTGGACCTGGCCGACGGCACGAGCCTGGCGGCCATGGGCATCCAGCCCGGCATCGCCAAGGAGCAGGCCGTCGCCAACGCCCGGGCCCTGCGCGCCCTGGTGGAGGAGCACGGCACGGGGCACTCCGCCACCTGATCCACGTCCGGTTTCCCGGGCGTTCCCCGTGCGGGGCGGCCCGCCTGTGACCGCGGTTCCTTGATTACTCTGGTGCCACGGGCACACACCTGCCCCGCCCCGCACGAGGAAACGGCCGTGGAACAGCGCGGCCCGCGGGGCACCTGCGACCCGAGGAGTGACTCCCTCCGGCAATGGACGGATCGTCCTGTAGTACCCGCGCCGCCGCCCACCCCACGGAGGCGGCGGCATGAGTATCACCGTGTCCCTGCTGCTGCTCGCGGCAGCGCTCCTCCTCATCCTGGCGAACGGCTTCTTCGTCGCCGCCGAGTTCGGCCTGGTGACCGTGGAGAAGCCGGAGGCCGAACGGGCCGCGGCCGGCGGTGACCGCCGGGCCCGCACCGTCGTCGCCTCCCTGCGCGAGCTCTCCTTCCAGCTCTCCGGGACCCAACTCGGCATCACCATCACCTCGTTGGTCGTCGGCATGCTGGCCGAGCCCGCCCTGGGCCGGCTGCTCACCGGACCGCTGGCCGCCACCGGACTGCCCGGCGGGGCCGCGCCCGGCGTGGCCGTCGTCACCGGCATGCTGGTGGCCTCGGCCGTGCAGATGGTCATCGGCGAACTCGTGCCCAAGAACTGGGCGGTCTCCCGGCCCCTGCAGGTCGCGCGGTTCGTCGCCGGCCCGCAGCACGCCTTCGCCCGCTTCTTCCGGCCCGTGATCACCCTGCTGAACGCGGTCGCCAACCGGCTCGTACGGGCCCTGGGCATCGAGCCCGCCGAGGAGCTGGCCTCCGCCCGCACCCCGGGCGAACTCGTCTCCCTGGCCCGGCACTCGGCCCGCGCCGGCGCCCTGGAGCAGGACACCGCCGACCTGTTCGTGCGCACCCTCTCGCTCGGCGACCTCACCGCCCAGCACGTGATGACGCCCCGCGTGAAGGTCAGCGCCCTGCAGTCCTCGGCCACCGCCGAGGACGTCCTCAACCTCACCCGCGCCACGGGCCTGTCGCGCTTCCCCGTCTACCGGGAGCGCCTGGACGACATCACCGGCATGGTCCACCTCAAGGCCGCCCTGGCCGTCCCCGCCGACGAGCGGCTGCGCACCCCCGTCGGGCGCATCGCCGTCCCCCCGATGCTCGTCCCGGGCACACTGCCCGTGCAGCCGCTGCTGGAGCAGTTGCGCAGCGAGCAGCCGATAGCCGTCGTCGTCGACGAGTACGGCGGTACGGCGGGCGTGGTGACCCTGGAGGACATCGTCGAGGAGCTCGTCGGCGAAGTCCGCGACGAGCACGACGCCGAGGACGCCCACCGGCCCGAACTGGCCCCCGTGGCCTGCGATGACGGGCGCACCGGGTGGGAGGCCGACGGCGGCTGCCGCGTCGACGCCCTGCGCCGGATCGGCCTGGAGCCGCCCGACGGCCCCTACGAGACGGTCGCCGGGCTCGTCGCCGGGCTGCTGGGCCGCATCCCCGCGGCCGGCGACACCGCCGAACTGCCGGGCTGGCGGATCTCGGTGCGCCTGGTCGCCCACCACCGGGCCGAACGGGTCCGGTTCGCCCGCACCGCCGCCGGCAGGGGGGAGGCGCGATGAGCGTGCTGCAACTCCTCTTCGCCGCGCTGCTGGTGCTCGCCAACGGCTTCTTCGTGGGCGCCGAGTTCGCGCTCGTGTCCGTGCGCCGCAGCCAGATCGAGCCGAAGGCCGCGGAGGGTTCGGCACGGGCCCGTACGGTCCTGACCGGCCTGGAGAGCCTGCCGCAGATGATGGCCGCCGCCCAGTTCGGCATCACCGTCTGCTCGCTGACGCTCGGCGCGGTCGCCGAGCCGACGGTGGCCGCGCTCCTGGAGCCCGTCTTCGAGGCGGCCCGGGTGCCCGCCGGGCTGATCCACCCGCTGGGCTACGTCATCGCGCTGGCCGTGGTGATCTTCCTGCACCTGGTGATCGGTGAGATGGTGCCGAAGAACCTGGCCATGTCGGCGCCCGACCGGGCGGCGCTGTGGCTGGGCCCGGGGCTCGTGACTTTCGCACGGGTCTGCCGGCCGGTCACCCGCCTGCTGGGCGCGTGCGCCCACGGCGTGCTGCGGCTCTTCCGCGTCGAGCCCAAGGACGAGGTGGAGGCCGTGTTCACCAGCGAGCAGCTCACCCACCTGGTCGAGGACTCCCGCCAGGCGGGGCTGCTGGAGCCCGCCGAGCAGGAGCGCCTGGAGGACGCCCTGGGGCTGGGCAGCCGCCCGGTCACCGACGTGCTCCTCGACCCGGCCGCCCTGGTCACGGTCGACCCGTCCGTCACCCCGCGCGGCATCGAGGAGCTGACGGTACGGACCGGCTACTCCCGCTTCCCCGTGTGCGCCCCCGGCGGCGCCGTCATGGGCTACCTCCACGTCAAGGACGTCCTGGACCTGGAGGACCGCGAGCGCGCGGTGCCGCAGCACGTGTGGCGGCGCGTGGAGACCCTCCGGGCCGAACTGCCCCTGGACGACGCCCTGACGGTGATGCGCAGGGCCGCGGCCCACCTGGCCGCGGTCACGGACGCCTCGGGGCGGGTGCTGGGCCTGGTGGCCCTGGAGGACGTCCTGGAGAAGCTCGTGGGCGAGGTCCGCGACCCCTCCCACCGGGAGGTCCCGGCGGCGGCCGTCCGGGTCGCCGACCCGCGCGTGCCGCGCAAGCCCCGGGAGCGCAGCGGCGCACTGGCGGGCTGACGGCGGCCCGTCGGGGAGGGCGGCCCGTCCGTCCTCCCCGACGGGAACTCCCCCGATTCCCCTGCCGCGAGTGACCCGCGTGGCTAGGCTGAGCGAGCCGCCGCGTCACGGCCGGTGAAGCTCATGGAGGAATCGGGGGAGCCTGCCCATGTCCGTACCGCTGGTCCGCGTGGAGACGGTGGAACTGGACGCGCAAGGGTCCCGGCAGATCAGCAGCCGGACCCGCCGCACCGCCTCCCTGGAGGAGCGCTCCGAGGAGCTGGAGCAGGCCATCACCTCCGCGTCCTCGATCGCGCAGGACGCCCTCGCACGGATCCCGGAGCGTGACGGCTGGCGCGTCGGCAGCCTGCAGGTCACCTTCGGGGTGACGCTCGCGGCCGAAGCCGGGGTGATCCTCTCGAAGGCGTCCGCGGAGGCCTCCTTCGAAGTCACGCTCACGGTGGAACGCGCCTGAGGGGCCCGCGGTGCCCGGATCCGGCTACGCGGTCGACCTCTACCAGGCGGACAGGCCCCTGGGCGCGGGGCTCCTGCTCACGCGGTGCTTCGTCCTGACGGCCGACCACTGCCTGCGGTACCTGGCCGGTGACGAGGAGCTCGTCAGCGTGCACCTCGGCGACGGCACCGCGGTCGGCGGGCGCGTCTGCCGGCGCGTCGAAGAGGCCGACCTCGCCCTGATCGAGGTCCTCGAACCGGAACTGGTACCGCTGACCCTGCCCGTCGGGGACCTCCCCCGCCGCGGCGACCGCTGGCGCGGCCTGCACCGGCCCTCCCTCAGCGACCCCCACCTGGGCGGCCGCGTCGACGCGGACGCCGTCGACTACACGTGCGTGGGCGGAGGGCGCGTCCAGGCCATGCAACTCGTGGCGGAACAGGCGCTCGGCGACTACTCGGGCTACTCGGGCGGGCCGGTCGAGCGCGTGACCACGGCGGAGCGGGGGGCGGCCCTGCTGGGCGTCCTGATCGAGCAGTACCCGGACCGGCAGGCACCCGACCGGGCGGCGAACGTGCTGTTCGCCGTACCGCTGCGGGAGGTGATGAGCCGCTTCCCCCACTTCCGGACGGACCACCTGCTGCGGGCGCTGGAGCCGCCCGCGAGCACGGCCGAACCGGCGGGGCGGCACGAGGAGCAGTCCGCTACGAGAGGGGCCGCGGTTCCTCCGCCGGCCGCGGCGCCGGTCCCGGTGGACGACCCTCCTGGAGACAATTCCGCTCCCCTCTCCGTCGACATGGCCGTGGCCAAGGGCGAGGCGCTGCTGAGTGCGCTCAAGGAGTGGTCGGAACGGGGCCTCATCGACCCGGGGCAGGTGGCCGGGCTGCAGGTGCACATCGCCAAGAACGTCGTCGACCTGGCGCTGGGGGGCGAGGCGTCGTGACGGACGAACTGCGGGAGGCCGTCGGGCGGGCGGAGGAGGCGGTGACCAGCGGGAGCGCGGCAGGGGCGGCGGCGCTCACCGTGACCGCCGGAGCCGCGCGGCGCGCCGTGGTGGCGGGGCGCCCCGGCGCCGTCGAGGACGTCTGCTACCTGGCGACGCTCCTGCACGCCCTGGGCCGGTGCAAGACGGCTCTGGTGATCCTGCGCTCCGGGTCCGTCGCCGTGCCGCACTCCGCCGCCCTCGACAGCTCCGCCAAGGCCGCGGCGCTGAACAAGCTGGCGGCGAGGATGGTCGACCTCGGAGAGCTGGAAGAGGCGCGCAGCACGCTGGAAGCCGCGCGGGAACACGAGGCCGAACAGCACGTACGGGCCGAGACGTTCGCCAATCTGGCCGCCGTCCACGCGCGCGCCGGCGACTTCGAGAGGGCCGAGCTCGTGGTGGGGCTCGCGCGCCTCGCGCTCGACGGGGGCGACGAGCGTCACGTGCGCCTCCTCCTCTCCTCGGTCGACCTGGCGCTCGCGCGCTGGAGCAACGACCCCGTGCAGCTCGGCGAGGTGGCCGCCGACGTGCGCGAAGCCGACCGGCAGGCGCTGGGCGCGCCGGAGCCGCAGCGGTCCGCGGACGTCTCGGCGCTCGCCTTCCGGGCGGCGGTGGAGTTCGAATGGGCGCGGTCGCTGCGCGCCCACGAGCGCATGGCGCAGGTCACCGACGTGCTGGCCACCGTCGCGGCCCGGGCGGCCGCCGAGCTGGGCGCCCGTCACCCGCAGACCGTGACCGTCGTGGCCGACCTGGCCTGCGCGGAGTACGAGACCGTGCGGCGGGCGGACGATCTGCCGCGCCTGCAGCGCGCCGTCCGGGCGCTGGAGGAGGCGGCGGAACAGGCCGCGGACTGCTTCGGCGACCTCCACCCCCTCACCATCACCGCACGGACGAACCACGCGTGCGCCGAACTCGACCTCGCGCGGGCCATGGAGTCGCCCGGTCGCATGGCGTACGCGGAGGAGGCCCTCGACGAGGCCGACCGCATCGCCACGGCCGGCTTCGGGGCGGAGCACCCCATGGCGCTGCTGGTGAAGGGCACGCTGAAGGCGTGCCGCCGGATGCGGGGCACGGACGGGGCGGCGATCGGCTACGGCAGCCAACTCGTCCTGGTGCGTACGGCCGTGGGCGACGAGTGGCACCCCCGCGAGGAGCTCGTGTCGCCGGACGTGGCCTCCCGGGTGCTGAAGTCCGGTCCGCTGCCTCATCCCGCCTCCGCCTCGCTGGAGTTACTCGGGCTTCTGCAGGAGAGTCACGAACTCGCGCTCTCCCACAGCCGGCAGGGCAACTGGAGCCAGGCGCTCAGGGCGCACCGGCAGGTGGCGGCGGCCCGCGAGCGCGTGCTCGGGCCGGAGCACCCCGAGACCCTGGCGAGTCGGTACGAGATCGCCTTCGCGCTGTCCGGGCTGGGCCGTCACGCCGACGCGCTGGGGTTCTTCGGGCAGGTCGCTGGTGCCCGCGCCCGGGTGCTCGGCCCCGAGCATCCGGACACGCTCGCCGCCCGCCAGGAGACGGCCTACGTCCTGGGCCGGCTGGGGCGGCACTTCGAGGCCTTCCAGCTCTACTCCGAGGTCCTGGGCGTCCGGGAGCGCACGACGGGCCCGGAGCATCCGGACACGCTGCGCTGCCGGCACAACCTCGCGTTCGCCCTCGGGCGGCTGGGACGCTGGGAGGAGGCCTACCCCATGGCGCGCGAGGTGGCGGCCGACCGGGCGCGCGCGCTGGGCGCCGAGCACCCCGACACCCTGACCACGCGGTACGAGGTCGCCTACATGCTCGGCCGGCTCGGGCTGTGGGGAGAGGCCCTCACGGCGTACCGCAGTGTGGCCGAAGCCCGGAGCCGGACCCTGGGCCCCGACCACCCCGACACCCTCGCCGCGCGCTACGAGACGGGTATCTGCCTCGGGCGCCTGGGGCGGAGTGCGGAGGCCCTTGAGGTCTACGACGCGCTCGTCGCGGACCGTGAGCGCGTCGAGGGTCCGGAGGCTCCGGAGACCCTGCGGGCCCGGCACGGGCGGGGCGTCAACCTCGGCCGGCTCGGCCGCTGGGAGGAGGCCCTGGCGGAGGCCCGGCTGGTGTGCGAGCTGCGGGAACACGTGCTCGGTCCCGAGCATCCCGACGCGCTCGTCAGCCGCCGCGAAGTGGCCGTCGCCCTGGGGTGGCTGGGCCGCTGGGAGGAAGCGCTCGTCGCGTACCGGCAGGTGGCGCGGGGCCGGGAGCGCGTGCTCGGGCCCTCGCACGGCGACACCCTCGCGAGCCTTGACGACGAGGCGCACTGCCTCGAACAGCTGGGCCGTACGGCCGAGGCGACCGCGCTCTTCCGCCGGGTGGCGGCCGCGCGCCGCCGCCCGCGCGCTCGGCGTTGACGGGGCACGAGGCCGCTCGCCGCCGACCACGCGCCCTGCCGCATATGCCGGGAGGGCCTGCCCGTTCATCCGTTCCGGTCAACTACCGCACACGATCCCCTACTCTGCGTATTCACCTGTCACTCTGTGTGCATGACGCTGACATGGGCGAAGCCCGCGGCACCCGCCGGCATCGAAGACGTACTGGCGCAGATGCGGATGCTGGACGGGGCCCTGCCGCCGCGGGACGGGGTGCACGTCTTCAACCGCGTGTACCTGAGGGTCACGGAGCGGGTCGCCGAGCAGGCGGGGGCCGGAGGATTCACGGACGGGGCCGCGGCCACGGAGCTCGCCGTGCGGTTCGCGGCGCGGTATCTGGCCGCCGTCGACCACACGGCGGCGGGCCGGGAGCCGCCGGCGTGCTGGCGTCCGCTGTTCCAGCTGCGGGGCCACCCGGCCGTGCGGCCCCTGCAGTTCGCGCTGGCGGGGATCAACGCCCACATCGGGCACGACCTCGCGCTGGCCCTCGTCGACACCTGCCGCGCGCTGCGCGGCCGGCCCCACCTGATGGAGGCCGACTTCGAGCGCGTGGGCGGGCTGCTGGTCGCCATGGAGGAGCGGATCCGTGAGGATCTGATGCCCGGGCCGGATCTGCTGGACGTCGCCGATCCGCTGACGCACCTGGTGGGTTCGTGGTCCCTGCAGGCGGCGCGGCGCGGGGCGTGGGCGTCCTTCCGCGCGCTGTGGGCGGTGCGCGGCCTGCCCGACGTGGCCGAGGAGCTGACCGGCCGGATCGACTCCAGTGTCGGGCTGGTGGGGCGCTGCCTGCTCACGCCCATGGGGTGAGGCCCCCCGGGCTGGGGGGCTCGGGGGGCCTCGGTCCGGGAGCCCGGGGTCAGTCCTCGGGCAGCTCGACGGGCGCGAGCTCGTCGTAGCGGTCGCCCGGGCCCGGGTTGGACGGGTCGGTGCCTCCGCCGAACTGGTGCATGACGCCCCACACGGCGTTGAGCGCGGTCTGCACGGCGCCCTCCGCCCAGCCGGCGGTCCAGGAGATGTCGTCGCCCGCGAGGAAGAGCCCGCGCTTGTCCTCGGGCAGGCGGTCCTGCATGAAGTGGGTGAACAGGCGCCGCTGGTAGCGGTAGTGGCCCGGCAGGTTGGCCTTGAACGCGCCCATGAAGTAGGGCTCGTTCTCCCAGGAGACGGTGACCGGGTTGCCGATGATGTGCTTCCGGATGTCGACCTTGGGGTAGATCTCGCCGAGCGACTTGAGCATGACCTCCAGGCGCTCGTTCGCCGACAGCGGCAGCCACTTGAGGCTGTCGTCGCACCAGGTGTACGAGAGGCAGATGACGGCCGGCTTGTCGGGGCCGTCGTCCAGCAGGTAGGTGCCGCGCGTCATCCGGTCGGTGAGCGTCATCGACATGACGTCCCGCCCGGTCTCCTCGTCCTTGTCCAGCCAGAACGGCCGGTCCACCGGCACGAACAGCTTGGAGGACTCCATGTAGTGGGTGCGCTCCATCGCCGTCCAGTGGTCGATGGGGAACAGCGAGTCGTCGCAGGCGATCTTCGACAGCAGCATCCACGACTGGGCCGTGAAGACGGCCGCCTTGTAGGTGCGGATGTCGCCGGAGGCGTCGGTGACGGTGATGCCGTTGCCCGCGGTGCGGTGCAGACGGGTCACGGCCGGGCGCGGGTCGCCGCCGTGCAGCGAGGACAGCGAGGTGCCCGGGGCCCAGTGGACGAGCTTCTCCGGCTCGCGCTCCCACAGGCGCACCGGGAGCTGCTGGCTGCCGCCGACGATGCCGCGGTGGTGGTCGTCGGCCTCGGTGTAGACGACCCGCAGGATCTCCAGGATGGAGTTGGGGAAGTCGGTGTCCCAGCCGCCGGTGCCGAAGCCGACCTGGCCGAAGATCTCACGGTGCCGGAAGGACTTGAACGCCTCCGACTCGCACAGGAAGCCGTAGAAGGTCTGGTTGTCGAGCTTCTCGACCAGCTTCGCCCAGATCTCCCGGATGCGCGGCACGTCGCGCTCGCGCAGGGCGCGGTTCATGTCGGAGAAGTCCGCGCCCTCCTCCAGGCAGGCGTTCCACGCCTCGGCGACCTCGCGGTAGACCGGGGGCAGGTCGTCGATGGTGTGCGCGTAGTGCGACTCGCCCTTGAGGTCCACGACGGTCGACGGGGTGTCGGGCGCCAGCGGGTTGGGGAAGGGCTTGGTCTCCAGGCCCACCAGGTCGATGTAGTACTGCAGCGCGGTGGAGCTCGGGGGGAAGCGCATCGCGCCCATCTCGGCGGTCAGCGAGGGGTCGCAGCCCTCGAAGCCGACGGTGCGCAGCCGGCCGCCGATCTTGTCGGCCTCGTAGACGACGGGCTTGAGGCCCATCTTCATCAGCTCGTAGGCGGAGATGATGCCCGACAGGCCGCCGCCGATGACGGCGACCTCGGTGCCGTGCTCGGTCGCCGGTATCTGCCCGAGGCCCGCGGGGTGGGCGAGGAAGTCGTCGTACGGGAACGGGAAGTCCGGGCCGACCATGGTGATCGGCGGCAGGGCCGGCTCCGACGGCTCGTCGTGGGCGGCGGTGGGCACCATGGACGTCATCGGCTGAACTCTCCTGCGAAAAGTGGGGGTTGCGGCTCTGAGGGGCCCGGAGGCGGTGGGTCAGACGAGTGCGGCGTACAGCTCCGGACGCCGGTCGGCCAGGTAGGTGTTCTCGGCGCGGGAGGCCTTCAGCAGCGCCGGGTCGACGTCGGCGACGATCAGGTCCTCGCCGCTGCCCGCCCGCGCCCGTACGGTCCCGTCGGGGGCGGCGAGGCAGCTGAGGCCGGCGAAGGCGAAGTCGCCCTCCTCGCCGCAGCGGTTGGCGTAGGCGATGTAGAGCTGGCTCTCCCAGGCGCGGGCCGGGACGATCGTCTGCGGGACGATCTCGTACGGGCGCATCAGCGCGGTGGGCGCGAGCAGCAGTTCGGTGCCGGCCAGCGCGTGGGCCCGCACCGGCTCGGGGAACTCGACGTCGTAGCAGATCAGCAGGCCGAGGCGGAGGCCCGCGAAGTCGGCCTGCACGACGGCCTCGGTGCCGGGCCGGAAGTGGGCCGTCTCGTACGCGCCGAAGAGGTGGGTCTTGCGGTAGTTGGCCAGGCGGGCGCCGTCGGGGCCGATGAGCTGCAGGGCGTTGTAGACCGTGCCGCCGTCGGCCTCGTCGCGCTCGGGGTAGCCGTAGCCGACGGCCAGGCCGTGCTCGGCGGCGATGCGGGCGACCGCGCGGGCGCCGGGGCCGTCGGCCGGCTCGGCGCGCTCGCTCACCGCGTCCCCGAGGGCGTAGCCGGTGAGGAACAGCTCGTTGGTGAGCAGGATCCGCGCTCCCGCGGCGGCGGCCCGGCGGGCGGCGGCGTCGAGGGCGGCGAGGCTGTCCGAGGTGGAGGAGGGAACGCCGGCGGGGCCCTGGTACAGCGCGATACGCGGCGGCGTCATGCGGCCTCACTTCACCTGGTCCGGAGGGGGTGCGCGGTACCCCCTGCGGGGCGTCGCGTTAAGACGCCTTGACGGTACGGTCCGCCGTCCTGACCGGACAAGGCGCCTCCGTTGCGTGGAGGTGGATGATTCGTTGCGCCTTTCCGCCGTTTCGGCGCGATTCGTTGCGCGGGGCCTCGCCGGGGCTCGCACGGCCACGCCCCGGGGGCGGTCCGGCACCGGCGGACCGGCCCCGGGCGCTCAGCCCTGCGGGCCGGCCGCCGCCACCGCGCGGACCGTGTCGCGGACGATGTCGCGGAGCCAGCGGTGGCCGGTGTCCGCCTCGTGGCGGGGGTGCCAGGCCATGGAGACCTCGATGGGCGGGAGGTCCAGGGGGATGTCGAAGGTCATGAGGCCGAGCGCGTCCGCGGCCGGGCGGGCGACCCGTTCCGGGACGAGGCCGACGGCGTCGCTGCCGGCGATGACGAAGAGGGCCGAGGCGAGCGTGGGGGCGGTGCCGACGACGCGCCGCCGCAGGCCGTGCGCGGCGAGGGCCTCGTCGACGGGCCCGGAGAGGCGCCCGCGCCGGGAGTCCACGAGGTGGCTCGCGGCGGCGTAGCGGCGCAGGGTGACGGGTCCGTCGAGGAGGGGGTGGCCGGGCCGGGCGACGCCGACCATGCGGTCCGTCGTGAGGGGTTCGACGCGGATCTCGGGTTCGTTGCGGTCGATGACGCCGATCTCGAGGTCGAGGGGGCCGTCGCGGAGGGAGGGGACGCCTGCGGCGTCCTCGGCGAGAAACCGGAGGGTGACGCCCGGCGCCTCCCGGGCGGCACGGCCGAGGAGGGCGGCGCCGAAGCCCAGCACGTGGCTGTCGTGGCCGCTGAGGGTGAAGGCCCGCTCCAGGCCGGCCGGGTCGGCGGGCGCCGCGGGGGCGAAGAGGGAGCGCGCGTCGGCGAGGACCCGGCGCACGTCGGGCCGCATGGCCAGGGCGCGCGGGGTGGGGACCATCCGGCGGCCGGCGCGGACGAGCACGGGGTCGCCGAGTGCGCGCCGGATGCGGCCGAGGGTGCGGCTCATGGCGGGGCCGGACAGGCACAGGCGCTCGGCGGCGGCCGTGACGCTCTCCTCGGCGAGCAGGGCGTCGAGGGCGACGAGCAGGTTCAGGTCGATTCTGGCCAGCTGGTCGGTCGGTGAGCCGGGTACGGGCCCCTCAGCCGCTTCTTTGCGCATGCCGCAAGTATGGCGCGCACCCCTTGCAGGAAAAGCAAGTGAGGGCGGCGCCGTCCACGGCGGACACCGGGACGCCGGGACGCCGGGACGCCGAGGTGCTCTAGGAGGGAGCCCCGGAGCTGAAGCGGCGCAGCAGCGGGGAGAGCACGAGCACGGACTTGGTGCGCTCGACGAAGGGCTCCCCCGCGATGCGCTCCAGCACGCGCTCGAAGTGGCGCATGTCGGAGGCGAAGACCTGCACGAGGGCGTCGGCCTCGCCGGTGACGGTGGAGGCGGACGCCACTTCGGGGTAGCGCGAGAGGCCGCGGTGGATGGCCTCGGGCGAGGTGTTGCGGCGGCAGTAGATCTCGATGAACCCCTCGGTCTCCCAGCCGAGGGCCGCCGGGTCCACGCGGACGGTGAATCCGGTGATGGCGCCTTCGGCGCGGAGCCTGTCCACGCGCCGTTTCACGGCGGGTGCCGACAGACCGACCTCCGCGCCGATGTCGGCGTAGGAGCGCCTGGCGTCCTCGGCCAGGGCGTGCACGATGCGTTCGTCGAGCTCATTCAATCGCACGGCGGGTGGATCACATTTCTACGGGTAACCAGCTACTGCTACTACCAGCAGTAGATCACGTACCCGGCCGTGATCCCGACACGTGTTCGCGCTCCGCCCGCCGGGTCCGCGGACGGCGGACCCGGCGGGCGGGATCACGGCAGGGGCAGGAAGAAGATCACTTCTTCTTGCCGCGCGCCTTCTTCCGCGGCTTCGGCCGGTTCTTGCCGGCGGCCTTCTTGGCCGTCGCGGCCCCGGTCTTCGCCCCGGTCTTCGCCGCGGGCTTCGCCTGGGCCTTGGGCGCGGGCTCGGCCTCGGCCTTCGGCGCGGGCTTGGCCGCCGGCTTCGCACCGGCCTTGGCCACGGACTTCGCCGCGGGCTTCGCACCGGCCTTGGTCCCGGCCTTGGCGGCCACCGGCTCCTTCGTCAGGACGGCCCCGGCCGCCCCCTCGACGGCCAGGCGCGACCGGCGCATGCCGTAGAAGAAGTAGATCAGCAGACCGACGAGCATCCAGCCGCCGAAGACCTGCCAGGTGATGACGTCCAGGCTGAGCATCATGTAGAGGCACATGGCGAAGCCCAGCACCGGGAAGATCAGGCCGAGCGGGATCCGCGCCGCGCCGATCCGGATGCGCACGCCGGACAGCGGCACCTGGAAGCTGCGGTGCATGTCGGGGCGGGTGAAGCGCAGCACGATGACGGCGATGTTCACCAGGGCGAAGGCGAAGAGCGTGCCGATGCTGGTGGCGTCGGCGAGCTGGCCGAGCGGGACGGCGGCGGCCAGGACGCCGCAGAACAGCGAGACGATGATGGTGTTCGCCATCGGCACGCCCTTGCCGTTGACCTTGGCGAAGGTCTTGGGGACCAGACCGTCGCGGGACATCGCGAAGAGGATGCGGGTCTGGCCGTACAGGACGGTCAGCACGACGCTCGCGATGGCGATGACGGCGCCGGCGGCGAGCAGCACGGCCCAGAAGCTCTGGCCGGTGACGTCCTTCATGATCCCGGCGAGCGCGGCCTCGGAGCCCTCGAAGTCGCCCCACGGCATGGCGCCGACCGCGACGGCCGCGACCAGCACGTACAGCACCGTGACGATCAGCAGCGACAGCATGATCGCCTTGGGCAGGTCCTTCTTCGGGTTCTTGGCCTCCTCACCGGCGGTGGAGGCGGCGTCGAAGCCGATGTAGGAGAAGAACAGCGTGGCGCCCGCGGCGCTGACGCCGCCGAGGCCGAGCGGCATGAACGGGGCGTAGTTGCCGGCGCGGATGCCCATGAAGGCGACGGCGCAGAAGAGCAGCAGGGCCACGATCTTCACGCCGACCATGATCGTGTTGGCGCGGGCGCTCTCCTTGGCGCCGCCGATCAGGAAGGCCATGCACAGCAGCACGACGAGCAGGGCGGGCAGGTTGAAGATGCCGCCGTCGGCGCCGGGCGGGTTGGCCAGGGCGGCCGGGATGGTGACGCCGATGGTGCCTTCGAGGAGCTCGTTGAGGTACTGGCCCCAGCCGACGGCCACGGCCGCGACGGAGACGCCGTACTCCAGGATCAGGCACCAGCCGCAGACCCAGGCGATGATCTCGCCGAGGGTGGCGTAGGCGTAGGAGTACGAGGAGCCGGAGACCGGGATGGTGCCGGCGAGCTCGGCGTAGGACAGGGCCGAGAACAGCGCGGTGATGCCGGCGAGCACGAAGGAGATCACGACGGCCGGGCCGGCGTCGGGCACGGCCTCGCCGAGCACGACGAAGATGCCGGTGCCGAGCGTGGCGCCGATGCTGATCATGGTCAGCTGCCACATGCCGAGCGAGCGGCGCAGGCTGCCGCCCTCACCCTGGCCGCCCTCGGCGACCAGACGCTCGACGGGCTTGCGGCGCATCAGGCGGGCGCCGAAGCCGGTGGACTGCAGCGGGGGAAGCTGCTTGCCGCCGGTGGCAGGTGGCGCAGTGCCTTGGTCCAACACGGGGTGCTCCGTTCATGACTGCCGGTCGGGGGTACCGGTGCGGAAGCGTCGGTTCCGCGGCGGCACCCGGGGCGCGCCGACATGGCAGAGCAATCCCGTAGCGAGGGGTACCGCCGAGCAAGCGGTACCCGCCACTCCACGTTCTGCGCAGACCCTATGAGGTCAGGGCCCGCGCTCGTAATGCACCATTCTTGCGTATGCCCGGCTGATCATTGCGTCCGGGTGGCCAGAACAGGTGATCGTTGCACGTCACATTATGAATCGGTACATCGGGAGCAAAAAAGGGGCGCGGCCCGGCGAACCGGAACACTCCTTCGGAAAACACGAAAAGGGGCGCGGTCCGGATCGGACCGCGCCCCTTCTCCAGGGCCGTGCGGGATTACTGCCAGCTGGCGTGCAGCGGCTTGCCCTCGGCGTAGCCGGCGGCGCTCTGGACGCCGACGACGGCACGCTCGGCGAACTCGGCCAGGGAGCCGGCGCCCGCGTAGGTGCAGGAGGAGCGGACACCCGCGATGATCGAGTCGATCAGGTCCTCCACGCCCGGGCGGGCGGGGTCGAGGAACATGCGCGAGGTGGAGATGCCCTCCTCGAACAGACCCTTGCGGGCCCGGTCGTACGCGGACTCCTCGGACGTGCGGTTCTGCACCGCGCGGGCCGAGGCCATGCCGAAGGACTCCTTGTAGAAGCGCCCGTCGGCGGTCTGCTGGAGGTCGCCCGGGGACTCGTAGGTGCCCGCGAACCAGGAGCCGATCATCACGTTGGACGCGCCCGCGGCCAGGGCCATGGCGACGTCGCGCGGGTGACGGACGCCACCGTCGGCCCACACGTGCTTGCCGTACTTCTTCGCCTCGGCGGCGCACTCCAGGACGGCGGAGAACTGCGGGCGGCCCACGCCGGTCATCATGCGGGTGGTGCACATGGCGCCCGGGCCCACACCGACCTTGATGATGTCCGCGCCGGCCTCGATGAGGTCGCGCACGCCGTCGGCGGCGACGATGTTGCCCGCGACGATCGGGACCTGCGGGTCGAGCGCACGGACGGCCTTGATCGCGGAGATCATCGACTCCTGGTGGCCGTGCGCGGTGTCGATGACCAGCGTGTCCACGCCGGCCTCGAGCAGCAGCTTCGCCTTGCCCACGAAGTCGCCGTTGATGCCGATGGCGGCGGCGATGCGCAGCTTGCCGTTCGCGTCGGTGGCGGGGGTGTAGAGCGTCGCGCGCAGGGCGCCGCGGCGGGTCAGGATGCCCGCGAGGCGGCCGTCCTTGTCGACCGCGGGGGCGAGCTTGCGGTGCGCGGCGTCGAGCTGGTTGAAGGCCTCGCGCGGGTCGATGTCCGCGTCGAGGAGGAGCAGCTCCTTGGACATGACCTCGGACAGCTGCGTGAAGCGGTCCACGCCGGTCAGGTCGTGCTCGGTGACGACGCCGACGGGGCGGTGGTCCGCGTCGACGACGACGCCGGCGCCGTGCGCGCGCTTGGGCAGCAGCGACAGCGCGTCGGCGACGGTCTGGGAGGGGCTGAGGACGATCGGGGTGTCGAGCACGTGGTGGCGGCTCTTGACCCAGGAGATGACGTCGGTGACGACCTCGATCGGGATGTCCTGCGGGATGACGACCAGGCCGCCGCGGCGAGCGACGGTCTCCGCCATGCGGCGGCCGGCGATCGCGGTCATGTTCGCGACGACGAGGGGGATGGTGGTGCCGGTCCCGTCCGGCGCGGAGAGGTCCACGGCCTGGCGGGAGCCGACCGCGGAGCGGCTCGGCACCATGAACACATCGTCGTACGTCAGGTCGTACGGCGGCTTCTGGTCATTAAGGAAACGCATACTGGCTCTCTCACCTGCGGTTTTACGTACAGAGCGGGTGGGGAGTCAGACCGGGCCGACACCGGATCGGGCTGAGGTTCCTGGACCCATCATCCACGATTTCCGGGCGCTGTGGCGAACTGGCGTCGCATTCTGTGACTTCGGCCAAGCGGCCCGGGCGAGCCCTGTGGCATCGCCCGAGCCGCCCGGCTTGCCCGTTTTTACGCGGTGGCGGTGCTGGAGATCTCCACCCCGGCCAGATCCGTGTACTGCACGCCGCGCGGCGTGCGGTGGCTGCCGACCAGCTGGTGGCTGTTGGAACGGGCCACGGTGAGGAAGTGGTCCACCACCAGCGACCGGGTGGCCCGGCGCCAGGCCACGGCGATCTTCGTCACCGGGACGGGCGCGGTGAAGCGGCGTACGGCCATGCCGTGCCGGACGAACCGCTCGGCCACCCGCCGGTCCATGACGGCCACGGCCGTGCCCCGCTCGACGAAGGCGCACACGCTCTCGTAGTCGGGCTCCTCCTGGACGATGTGCGGCGAGACCTCGCCCCACACCTGGCCGACGATGCGGTCGTAGAGCTCCGGCGCGAGCTTCCTGGGCCACATCACGAGCGGCTCCTCCCACAGCTGCTCGCGCGTGATGCGCAGGGAGGAGGCGAGGCGGTGACCCGAGGGGAAGACGGCCACCAGCTCCTCCTCGGCGAGGACGAAGGAGTCGACCTCGGGGCAGCTGGCCTCCTGCCGGATGAAGGCGACGTCGACCCGGCCGTCGCGCAGCATCTCGATGTTGCGGGCCGAGCAGCCGGAGTCGGTCTCCACCCGGACGGCCGGGAAGCGCTTGCGGAACTCCTCGACGATGTCCTGCTGCCCGAGGGACGCGCCGGAGAGGCTGTAGGCCAGGCCGATCGAGCCGGCCCGGCCGGTCGCGACCTCCTGCAGGCGGGCGGTGAGGTCGTCGCAGAGGGAGAGGATGCGGTCCGCGCCCTCCACCAGCTCCCGGCCGGCCTCGGTGAGTTCGGCCCCCTTGGCGCCGCGGCCGGTGATGAGGTCGACGCCGACGTCCTTCTCCAGGGCCTTGACCTGTTGCGACAGTGCCGACTGCGTGATCCCCAGCGATTCGGCCGCCCGTCCGAAGTGGAGCTCTTTGGCGAGCACGGCGAAGTACTTCAGGCGTCGCAGGTTCATCATGTGGCCCGGATCCCCCTTTGTGGCGCTGTGTGCCGATGAGTTGGCCCCGGTCGTCAGGGGCGGCTGTCCACCGCTCCGGCGGACGTCTGCGGCGCGGCCGTCACCGTGGCGGCGGCGCTCGCCGCCGGGCGGGCGGCCCGCGCGCCGATCGCGAGGACGACGAGGGCGAGCACCTCGAATCCCGCGCCGGCCAGCGGCAGTTGGCGCAGGTGGCCGGCGTCGGCGAAGAGCCCGCCGACCACGGCCGCGGCGGTCTGCCCGATGTAGACGGCGCTGTTGTTCAGCGCCAGGAGCATGTCCCCGTTCTTCCCGCCGATGGCCAGCAGGCGGTGCTGGATGAGCGGGAAGCTCGCCCAGTGCACCAGGCCCCAGACGGTGAGGCCCACCGCGGCGCCGACGACGGAGTGCAGGGCGAGGGTGAGCGCCGCGAGGACGGCGGCGAGCAGGGCGACGGTGGCGGCCAGGCCACGGGTGGAGTCGACGCGGTCGGCGAGCCGGCCGCCCCCCATGACGCCGGCGAAGCTGCCGATGCCGAACAGCAGGAGCAGCCAGGTCCGGTCCGCGTCGGCGGCGCCGCTGACCTTCTCCAGCACGGTGCCGAGATAGGTGTAGACGACGAAGGTGCCGACGACCCACAGCGTGGTGGTGAGCATGGCGGTGGGGGCGCGCTTGATGCGCACGGCGCCCAGGCGCTCGCGGACGCCCAGACCCGCGTTGCCCTCCACCGACGGGATGCCGGCCGCGGCGCCGAGCGCCGTGACGAGGGCGAGCAGGGCGACGAACCCGAACGCCCAGCGCCACGAGGAGAGCTCGCCGATGGCGTTGCCTATCGGGACGCCCAGGGCGATGGCGCTGGTCATGCCCGCGTAGACGATCGCGAGGGCCCGCCCGCGCCGCTCGGGCGCGGTGATGCGGGCGGCGACGGCGGAGGCGGTGGAGGCGTAGAGCGCGGCGGACGCGCCGGCGACGACCCGGCTGAGGAGCAGCACCGCGTAGTTCGGGGCGAACGCCGAGAGGGCGTTGCCCACGGCGAAGACGATGAGCACGGCCAGCAGCAGCGTGCGCCGGTCGAGCCGGGAGGTGACGCTGGCCAGGACCGGCGCGGCGACGGCGTAGGTGATGGCGAAAACGGTCACCGTCTGGCCGGCCGCGGCCGTGGACAGGTCCAGCTCGTCGCCGAGCGCGGGCAGCAGCCCGGACACGATGAACAGGTCCGTGCCGATCGCGAACATGCCGAGGGCCAGGAGCCAGACCTTCGCCGCGCCCGACCACCCGCCCTTCGGCGCTTGCGCCGCTGACTGCTGGGTCATCGCACAACCTCTTCCCCGGTTGCTAACCGGTAGTACGGTTACTCGGTGCGCGTAACCTATCATGGGGTTATGGCTGTGGAACAGGTGCAAGATCGCCAAGTGCCGGAGCGCTGGGTCTGGTACGGCGGGCGGCTGAGCGTCGACTTCGTCAACACCCTCCGGGACCGCTTCAAAGGCGGCCGCGAACTGCTGACGGGCCCCGGCGACCTCGCCGAGTGGTTCGCCGAAGCAGGCGTGACCCCGCAGGGCGTCGCCGTGGACGACGCGCTGCTGCGGGAGGCGAGGGAGCTGCGCGAGGCCATCGACGCCGGGTACCGGGCGAGCGTCGCGGACGAGCCGTTCCCCGAGGCCGCGGCCGGCACGATCAACGTGTGGCTGGCGCGCCTGGGCGAACACCCCTCGCGCCTCGACGTGCAGGACGGCACCGCCGTCTTCCGCACGGACACCGCGCCGTCCGACGCCCGCCGCGCGCTGTGCCGGATCGCCGTCGACGCCGCGACCCTGCTCGGCAGCGGCGACACGCGCGAGCGGCTGCGCATCTGCGACGGGCACAACTGCAGCGGCCGCTTCGTCGACAAGTCGGTGGGCAGGCGGCGCCGCTGGTGCTCGATGGCCATCTGCGGAAACCGGGCGAAGGCCGCACAGCACCGCAAGGCCCGGTCGGCGCACTGACCCCTCCCACGACAGAGCGGGGGCGGACCGGATGAACCCGGTCCGCCCCCGCTCGGTGTCGGTGGGTGGCCTACGGCATGGCGCCGGTCAGGACGCGCTGGTCGGCCCGGGCCGCCTCGAAGCCGTCCCGTACGAGCCTGCGCAGCACGTCCTCCGCCCTGAGCGACGCCACGCCCAGCTCCACCTCCAGCCCGGAAGCACCGGAAGCACCGGCGCTGCGCGGGGACACGTCGTCCGCCCCGATGCCGAAGTCGGCCACCGAGGCGAGCATCCGCGCCAGCTCCCCCGGCCGGTCCCCCAGGGCCACCCGCAGCCGCACCGGCCCGGCGGCCTGCGCGCCGCCACGCCCCTGGATCGTGCCCATCCCGGCGATGCCGCGGTCGAGGAGGTCGACCAGGCGCGCCAGGCCGGGCGAGCTCTCGCCCGCAGGGGCGGCCGACAGCTCGTTGAGCGCGGCCAGGAGGTCGGAGAGGTCGGCCTGGAGCTCCCGCAGGACGCCGGCCACGGCGGCGGCGTTGGACTGCAGGATGTCCGCCCACAGGCGGGCGTCGCCCGCGGCGATGCGGGTGACGTCGCGCAGCCCCTGCCCGGCGAGCCGGGCCGCCTCGCGCGGGGCGTGCTGCAGGCGCGCGGCCATGAGGCTGGCCACCACGTGCGGCACGTGCGAGGTCAGCGCCACGGCGCTGTCGTGGGCCCGGCTGCCCATCAGCACGGGCACGGCGCCGCACAGCGCGATCGTCTCCAGGGCCCGGTTGAGGGTCTCCTGCGAGGTGGCCTCCGACGGGGTGAGCACCCACGAGCGGTCCTCGAAGAGGTCCGCCCGGGCCGCGAGCGGCCCCGACTTCTCCCGGCCGGCGAGCGGGTGGCCGCCCACGTA
Source organism: Streptomyces telluris (assembly GCF_024519335.1). Lineage (NCBI taxonomy): Bacteria > Bacillati > Actinomycetota > Actinomycetes > Kitasatosporales > Streptomycetaceae > Streptomyces > Streptomyces telluris. The sequence goes on along the minus strand of NZ_JANIID010000019.1, from coordinate 118,895 downwards.
GGAGGAGGCGTCGGCGAGACCCGCCAGGGCGTGCCGCTCCGGCGCGGCCTTCACGCTCGCGACATCGGTGTAGGCGCGGGCGAGGCCGCGCAGCTGCTGCTCGGCGAGGACCGGGCCGAGCCGGCCGGGCGGCACCGCGAGCACCGCCAGGTCCACCGGCCCGGCGGGGGCGGCCAGCACCCCGGCGCCCAGCGCCGCCGCGGTCCTCGCCGCCGTCTCGTCCTGGTCCATGAGGTGGACGGTCACGCCGTGGCGGCTCACCGCGAGCCCCACGGACGTGCCGATCAGTCCGGTGCCGACTACTGCCATCGTGCGAATCACGGGTTCACGCCCTCTTTCGGATGGAGCCGGTGAAGCCCTGTCCGGCGCGGTGCCGCGCCCGGGCTACGGGGTGGCCGGCAGAGCGATGGACTGCGGGTGCCGGAAGACGTTCCCCGGGTCGTACGCGGCCTTGACCCGCTGCAGCCGCGGGTAGTTGGCGCCGTAGTAGAGCGTCTGCCACGGCACGCCGGACCGGTTGTGCGCGGGGTCGGTGATGTCGGTGTCCGCGTAGTTGATGTAACAGCCGTCCGTGGCCGGGCCCGGGACGGGGTAGCCGCCGGTCGCGGCGAAGACCTCCGCGTAGGACTCGCGGGTCCAGCGCACGTTCGCGTCGTCGTCGGCCCGGTCCGCCCACATCGACTGGAACAGGGCCTTGAAGACGGAGTCGCGCTGGACGGAGGCGGTGTCCCCGGGCCGCGCCGCGTTGATCCGCCCGCCGAAGGACAGCAGCGAGACCATCGAGCTCGGGTTGCGCAGGTCGGTCCGGGTCAGGTGCCGGTGGACGGCGGCGATCTGCCCGTCGGTGAAGCCCTTGCGCATGTAGGCGGACTTGTGCGCGCCGCGCAGGGTGGGGTTGACGAGCGCCGCGTTGTTCGTGCCGAGGAACTTCGTGGCGGTCAGCCACGGCAGCCGGCGCGGGTGGAAGAGGTCCGGCATCGGGGGGTTCTCCCCCACCGGGGCCGTCATCGGCCGCGCCGCCCCCTTGCCCAGGGAAGCGGTGACCGAGGCGACGTAGTCGTGCAGGAGCCGCTCGGCGTCCGGCACGCCCGCGTCCATCTGGGTCAGCAGGCTGACGGTGCCGTTGGCCTGGTGGCACAGGGTCAGGAAGCTGCACAGGGAGGCGTAGGGCGAATCGGCACCGGCGTTCTGCTCGTGCCACGCGCCGTAGTTGCGCACCAGGCCGGTGAAGGCCTTCTCGTCCAGCGCGCTCCACGGCAGGGCCAGGGCGCTGACCAGCACCTCCTTGGGCGGGTGGATGAGCTGGCCGGCCGGGTCGGCGCCGCGGGCGCCGGGCGAGCGGAACCAGTAGCGGGTGATGACGCCGAAGTTGCCGCCGCCCGCCCCGGTGTGCCCCCACCACAGGTCCCGGTGCGGGTCGCCCTCCTCGCGCGTGGCGACGACGGCGCGCGCCCTGCCGCCGGCGTCCACGACGACGACCTCGACGGCGTACAGGTGGTCCACGGTGAGCCCGTGCTTGCGCGAGAGCATGCCGTAGCCGCCGCCGCTGACGTGCCCGCCGACGCCGACCGAGTGGCACCGGCCACCGGGGATGGTCACGCCCCAGCCCTTGTAGAGGGCCTCGTAGACGTCGAGGAGGGTCGCCCCGGCCTCCACGCAGAACGCCTTGCGCCCGGCGTCGTAGGAGACGCCGTTCATCGGCGTCATGTCGATGACCGTCTGCACCTGCGGGTTGAAGACGAAGTCGGCGTAGCAGTGCCCGCCGCCGCGCACGGAGATCCGCTTCCCGCCGTCGACGGCGTCCTGCACGGCGCGTACGGCGTGCTCGGTGGTGGCGACGAGCCGCACCGTCTCCGGCCGGCCCACCCAGCGGGCGTTGTTGCCCACGACGAGGTCGCCGTAGCGGGGGTCGCCGGGGCCGACCGTCACGGCCGGGAAGCCGGACCCGCCCGCGGGGCTCCCGGTGGGAGCGGCGGCCGCGGCAGCGGCGGGGCGGGCGGCGAGTGCGCCTGCGGTGCCCGCCGCGGCCGCCACGGTCCCGGCGAGGAGGGACCTTCTGCTCGGGCCGGTCATGCGGTCCTCCGCCCGTCGGGCAGCCACTCGGGCCGGGAGGAGCCGCGCGGCACGAGGACGTGCCGGTAGCTTCCGGGCGTGGCCGACATCCGGACCTGGTCCGTGACGCCCTGGTACGCGCCGAGCGGGGTGTCGGCGGTGAAGGTCTCGGGGTCGAGGTAGAGATGGCGGGGGCTAGACCCGGCGACCTGGTGGGCGTAGTCCCGGTCGAAGACGCCCAGGCTCAGGATCCACAGGGCGGCCCGGACGAGCGAGACGTGGACGCGGTAGCTGCCGCCCTCCTGCGCGCGGCGGTTGAGCGCCTCGACGACGCCCACGGTGGTGAGCCAGGAGGTGATGTAGTCGTTGACGACCTGGACGGGCGGCAGCTGGGGGCGCTCGCCGTCTCCTTCGAGGTTCATGATGCCGACGAGGCTCCCGGCCGTCTGGTCGAAGCCGATCCGGCCCGCCCACGGCCCCGTGCGCCCGGCCAGGGAGTTCGTCGCGTGGACGATGCCGGGGCGCGCCGCCGCGGCCTCCTCCGCGGACAGGCCGATGCGCTCGAGGTAGCCGGGGCGGCGGTTGGCGTAGAAGACGTCCGCGTCGCGCAGGAGGGTCCGCAGGCGCCCCGAGCCCTCGGCCGCGTACGGGTCGAGGTAGGTCGAGCGGACGCCGACGTTGGCGCTGATGTAGCTGCGCTCGTGCTCCAGCTCGTCCGGCCGCCACAGGTTCAGCACGTCGGCGCCGTGCAGGGCGAGGGCCCGGCCGACGCCCGCGCCGGCGATGACGTGGCCCATGCCGAGGGCGCGGACGCCGGAGAGCGGCTGGGCCGCGCCCGGCGGCAGGGGCTCGGGGTCGCTGTCGCCGATCTTCTCGATCTCGATGAGCGGGGCGTGGGCGAGGACATCGCGGTACTGCGGCTCGGCCAGGAACTCGTGGGTCTCGCGCAGCATCGCCATGACGATGCCGGCGTCGTTGCCGGCCTCCTCCAGCTCGCGGGCGTCGCGGGCGGCGACGGCGGCGGCCACGGCGTCGGCGTCGTCCGGGACCCCCAGGAACCGCTGCGCCTCGACCTTGATCTTGGGGTACATGTTCTGGGGCATCATCCAGCGGCCGTCGCGGCTGCGGTAGAAGGCCCAGCCCAGGGCGTTGCTGGGGTTGGAGGACTCGCTGAGGGGGCTGCCGTTGATCAGCTCCCACTTGCGGTCGTAGAAGGGGCACAGCCGGTGCGGCGCCACCCGCAGGTCCATGGAGATGTCCTGGCCCGGTCCGCCGCGCAGCCGCCAGAGCTTGGCGACGGCGGCGGACTTCGCGACGAGGGCGATGCCGGCGGCCGCGCCCAGGCGCAGCGTGGAGGGGACGACGGGGTCGGCGCCCTCGAAGGTGACGGCGCCGCCGGTGTCGGCGGCCGTCATGCCGACGCCCGCGAGGACGTCCTCCAGCGCGGCGTGGACGTCGAAGGCGTCGTCGGTCGCGGGTGCGGCGAGGGCCTTCTCGATCCGCTCCGTGAGATCGCCGGTGGTCCTGCGGGCGGGTTCGCCGGTGGCGCTGCCGGTGGGGTCGTCGGTCACGCCCGGGCCTCCGCGGTGTCGTGGTCGGTGGACAGGGCGACGTGCCGCCATGCCGCGAGCTCGCCGGTGACGTGCGCGAGCTTGGCCTCGATGCGGGCCACGCTGTCGCTGCCGAGCGGCAGTCGCAGCGGGGGCTCGGCGGTGTGCGCGAGGGCCACGACGGCCTGCGCGGCCTTGACCGGGTCGCCGGGCTGCCGGTGGTTGGTCCGGGCGAAGTCGGTGCGGCGGGCGCCCGCGGTCCGCTCGTAGTCGTCGATGGTGTGCGCCGCGGGGCGCAGGCTCGACGGGTCGAAGAAGTCGGTGCGGATCTGGCCGGGTTCGACGACCGTGACCTTGATGCCGAGGGCGGCCACCTCGGCGTGCAGGGCCTCGGTGATGCCCTCCAGGGCGAACTTGCTCGCCCCGTAGATCCCCGAGCCCGCACCCTGGGCGAAGCCGCCGACGGAGCCGATGTTGATGACGTGCCCGGCGCGCTGGGCCCGCAGGACGGGCAGGACGGCGCGGGTGACCTTCAGGAGCCCGAAGACGTTGGTCTCGAACAGGGCGCGGACCTCGTCGTCCGAGGTCTCCTCGACCGCCCCGACCACCCCGTACCCGGCGTTGTTCACCAGCACGTCGATCCGGCCGAAGTGCTCGGCGGCGCGGGCCGCGGCGGCGCGGGCCTGTTCCTCGTCCGTCACGTCGAGCGGCAGGACGAGGAGGTTGCCGGAGGCGTCCGGCACGGTGCCCGTGAAGGCGCGGGGGTCGCGGACCGCGGCGACGACCCGGTCGCCGTGGGCGAGCGCGGCCCGGACGAGCTCCAGGCCGAGGCCGCGCGAGGCGCCGGTGATGAACCACACCGTCATGTGATCAGCTTTCTCCAGAGGTGGTACGGGGTTGCCGGTCTGCGGTGCGGGTCAGAGGTTGCCGCGCAGGGCCTGCTCCCGCTCGATGGCCTCGAACAGCGCCTGGAAGTTGCCCCGGCCGAAGCCCTTGGCGCCGCGCCGCTCGATGATCTCGAAGAAGACGGTGGGGCGGTCCTGGACCGGCTTGGTGAAGATCTGCAGCAGGTAGCCGTCCTCGTCGCGGTCGGCGAGGATGTTCAGCTCCCGCAGCTCCTCCACGGGGACGCGCATGCCGCCGATGCGCTCGGCGAGGACGTCGTAGTAGGCGCCGGGGGTGGTGAGGAACTCCGCGCCGGCCGCCTGCATCGCGCGGACGGTGGCGACGATGTCGTCGGTGGCGAGGGCGATGTGCTGCACGCCCGGGCCGCCGTAGAACTCCAGGTACTCGTCGATCTGCGACTTGCGCTTGCCGATGGCCGGCTCGCTGACGTTGAACTTCACCTTGCCGCTGCCGTCGCCCAGGGCCTTGGACATCAGCGAGGACAGCTCGGTGGCGATGTCCTCGTCGGTGAACTCCTGGATCTGGGTGAAGCCCATGACGCGCTGGTAGAACTCGATCCACTTGTCCATGGCGCCGAGCTCGACGTTGCCGACGACGTGGTCGATGAGCTCGAACAGCGGCTCGCCCTGCGGGCCGAAGCGCCCGGGGTCGACCGCCTCGTAGCCCGGCAGGTAGGGACCGTGGTAGCGGGTGCGGTCGACGAGGGTGTGGACGGTGTCGCCGTAGGCGGCGATGCGGGCCAGCACGACCGTGCCGGACCCGTCGGTGAGCTCGTACGGCTCGGCCAGGCCGTGCGCGCCCCGCTCGACGGCGCGGGCGTAGGCGGCGCGGGCGTCGGGGACCTGCAGGGCCACGTCGGTGACGCCGTCGCCGTGGGCGGCTATGTGCTCGGCGAGCACGCGGCCGGCCTCGGTGTGCGGCTGCACCGGCGAGGTGACGACGAAGCGGACGCCCTTGGACTCCAGCACGTAGGAGACGGTCTCGGGCGTGCCGGTCTCCGGGCCGCGGTAGGCGGTCACGCGCATGCCGAACGCGGTGCGGTAGAAGTGCATCGCCTGGCGGGCGTTGCCCACGGCGAAGACGACGGCGTCGTTGCCGAGGAGGGGGAACGGGTCGGTGGCAGGGGCGGTGGGAGGAGCGAGAGGGGCGGAAGAGGGGGCCGCGAGGGCCGTGGAAGCAGCGTTCATCGGTCGTTCCCGTCTCTTTCGTGGGGGAAGAGGAGTGAGGGTGAAGGGCGGCGGGGCCGGGTGCGGGCGCCTCGGGCCGATGGGCCGGGCGGCGCGGGCCGGGCGGCCGCTGTTGCGGGCGGTCAGCCGCTGATGCGGGACCAGGTGACGGGCAGGGCGTCGAGCCAGCGCACGACCATGCCCTGCTTCCAGCTCAGCTCCTCCTCGGGGACCGCGAGCCGCAGGCCCTCCACGCGGCGCGCGAGCGCGGCGATGGCGACCTGCAGCTGCATGCGGGCCAGGTGGGCGCCGGGGCAGAAGTGGGCGCCGAGGCCGAAGCCCAGGTGCGGGTTGGGGCTGCGCTCGAAGTCGAGCTCCTCGGGCGAGGAGAAGACCTCCCGGTCCCGGTTGGCCGCGCAGATCGAGCCGACGACGGCCTCGCCCGCGCGCACGACGGTCCCGCCGAGCTCGACGTCCTCGGTCGCGTAGCGGGGGAACATCGTGGAGGTGTGGAAGGGGGTGTAGCGGATCAGCTCCTCGACGGCCGCGGGCACGAGCCCGGGATCCGTGCGCAGCCGGCCGAACTCCTCCGGGTGCTGCATGAGCACGAGCACGAAGTTGGCGAGGGTGAGCACGGTGTTCTGCACGCCGGGGGCGAGCAGGCGCACGGCCACGAGCACGAGCTCGTCCTCGGTGAGCCGCTCCGGGTCCTCGTCCCGGGCCTGGATCATGCCGTTGAGGAGGCTGTCGGTCGGCTCGTCGCGGCGGACGGCGACCAGCTTCGCCATATAGCTGTGCAGGTTCCCCATGTATTCATTCATCTTCGCCGGCGGGAGCGACGTGGTGGAAACCACCGCCTGTGACCATTCCTGGAAATCCGCGCGGTCTTCGAAGGGAACGCCGAGCAGTTCGCAGATCACCGTGACGGCGAGCGGGTTGATGAATTCGGCCATCAGATCGGCCGGGGATTCCTTGCGGGACAATTCGTCGAGCAGTTCGTCGGCTATCCGCTCGGTGAGGGGGCGCAGCCGCTCGGTCTGCCGCGGGGTCAGGCCGGCGTTGGCGACGCGGCGCAGCCGGGTGTGGTCCGGCGGGTCCATCGACAGCAGCCCGCGGTCGACGACCTCCTCGCCGATCCGCGGCTCGTCCCGGTGGAGCGTGGCCGCCCGGCTGAAGGTGTTGTCCGTCATCACCTTGCGGATGTCGGCGTAGCGGGTGGCCAGCCAGGCCTCGTCCCCGTAGGGCAGCTGCACCCGGCTCAGCGGCTCGTTCTCGCGGAGCTCCGCGTAAAGCGGGCACAATTCGAGTCCGGCAGGCTCGCCGAATGGGTAGGACCGCACCTGGAGTGTCTTGTCGTCATTCACCTTCAGGACGTCCTTTCCGGAAGAGGCTGCGCACGGAAATTGAGTCTGCTGAGGCAAATTTGTAGTGTCAAGCTATCTTGTCTACTGGCACTATTCGGGTTTGCTTATCTTCGCAGCTGGAATCGGCTGCCGGGGTAACCGGGGGTCGCTTCATGACCTCGGTCACACAAAGAAAAAACCGGACTGCCGACCGGTGAAATTACCAATGGAATGCAAAGTTCCGCCCTGCGTTTTCACAACGCCGAAATAGGAGAAGGAAAAAGCGGGCGGCGTGCCCCGGGGCACGCCGCCCGCTCACTTGGTCTCCCGCGGGGTACGGATCCCCGCTCCCGCCCGCTACGCGCCGTCCGGATCCGCCCGGTCCAGCGCCGGACGCGGCCCCGGGCCCGTCTCCAGGAGCAGGTGGTCCGCGGCCGCGGTGTCCGTCACCAGGCTGGTGACCAGCCCGGAGCGCAGCACCGCGCCGATCGCCGCCGCCTTGCGCAGCCCGCCCGCGATCGCGACGACCTCCGGAATGCGGCGCAGCCGGTCGGCCTCGACCGTGATGCAGCGCTCGCCCAGGTCACGACCGATGCGGCGGCCCTCGGCGTCGAAGAGGTGCGCGGACATCTCCGCGGCGGCGCCCAGGGAGGCGTAGTGGGCCCGCTCCTCCTCGGTGAGCATGTCGTAGACGGTCGAGATGCCCGGCGCCCACGAGCCGATGGAGACGGCCGCGACGGTCACCTTGTCGAAGTAGTCGAAGGCGCGCGCGATGCCCGTCTGGCCGCGCAGCGCCGCGGCCGTGGCCGGGTCCGGCAGCAGCATCGGCGCGTAGATCGGGTGCGCCTCGCCGCCCGAGACCTGCGCGGCGCGCCGCACGGCCTCCACCGAGCCGCGCTCCGCCGTGCCCGCGTCGTAGACGCCGGTCAGCTGGACGACCGTGCACGGTGGCAGCCGGTGCAGCGCCGCGGCCATGTGAATGGTCGAGCGGCCCCAGGCCAGGCCCAGCACGTCGCCCTCGTGCACCAGCTCGCCGAGCAGGTCTGCGGCCACCTCGCCGAGGTTCTCGGGGTCGGGCGCGTCGTCCGCGGCGTCCGCCGGCGACTCGACGACGACCGCGTGGCGCAGGCCGTAGCGGGCGCGCAGCGCGTCCGAGCGCTCCGCGTCCAGCTCGGCCGGGACCCGGATCTCGATCCGCACGAGATCGCGTTCGAGCGCCGTCTCCAGCACCCGGGCGACCTTGAAGCGGCTCACGCCGAACTCCTCGGCGATCTGGATCTTCGATTTGCCCTCGAGGTAGAAGCGGCGGGCCATGGCCGCCGCCTGCACCAGCTCGGCGGGCCCCATCGGCGTGGCTGAACGGCCCGTCGACACCACCGTCTCCTCACTGTTTTCATGCTGTTCGAGCTTGGACTCCACCGTCATCCTGTCAGAAACGGCGGTCCTTGATCAGACCTTGACCTTCGCGCTCAGCATTTCGGGCGAGCGCGGCACCCCGCTCAGTGCCCGCAGGCCCAGGCCGCACCGGCCGTGGCACGCTCCGCCTGGGCGCGCAGAGCCCGTACGGTCGCCGCCGGGTCCTCCGTACCGTAGACGGCGGATCCGGCCACGAACACGTCCGCGCCGGCCTCCGCGCACCGTTCGATCGTCTCCGCCGAGACGCCGCCGTCGACCTGCAGCCACATCTGCAGGCCGTGCCGCGAGATCAGCTCCCGCGTGCGGCGGATCTTCGGCAGCATGATGTCCAGGAACGCCTGGCCGCCGAAGCCGGGCTCGACGGTCATGATCAGCAGCATGTCCAGCTCGGGCAGCAGGTCCTCGTACGGCTCGATCGGCGTCGCCGGCTTCAGCGCCATCGAAGCCCGCGCGCCCTTCGCCCGGATCTCCCGCGCCAGCCGCACCGGGGCGGCGGCGGCCTCCGCGTGGAAGGTCACCGAACCCGCGCCGGCCTCCACGTACTGCGGCGCCCAGCGGTCCGGGTCCTCGATCATCAGGTGGCAGTCCAGCGGGGTGTCCGTGGCCCGGCTCAGCGACTCGACGATCGGCACGCCGAGGGTGAGGTTGGGGACGAAGTGGTTGTCCATGACGTCGACGTGGAGCCAGTCGGCGCCCTTGACCGCCTCGGCCTCGTCGGCGAGCCGGGCGAAGTCGGCGGACAGGATGCTGGGGTTGATCTGCGCGGCCATGCCTTAAGCCTGCCATGTCCGCCGCGCGCCGCTGACACGGGCTCCACCGGTTGGGCCGGAGTGAAGAGGCAGCGCCTCTTCACTCGTCTCCGCCGCAACGGCGATCAGCCACCGCGGCGCGGACCGGCGGTGCCACGATCGCTCGGCCGCGGGCCACGGCTTGAGGCCGGCCCGGCACCGCCGGAGACCACCACGGGGGTTGCGCACCACGGCGGCGGAACGAAGAGGCGCGGGCCTCTTCCCGCACCCGCCCGGGGCGGCGGATCGAAGCGGCGCAGCCGCTTCGCCTGTCTCCGCCGCGGCGCGGAATGAAGAGGCGCAGCCTCTTCCCCGGAAGCCCGCCGCTAGGCGGTGCGGCGGAGGAGGGCCAGGTACATCGCGTCCGTGCCGTGGAGGTGCGGCCACAGCTGAACGTCGGGGCCGTCGCCCAGGGCCGGGACTCCCTGCATGTGCGGACGCGCGTCGATCCACTCCGCGCTGACGCCCTCCCGCTTGAGCACGTCGTCGACGACGGCCTTCGTCTCGGCCGGGTGCGGCGAGCACGTCGCGTACCCGACGACCCCGCCGACCCGCACGGCGCGCAGCGCCTCCCGCAGCAGGTCGCGCTGGAGCGGGGCGAAGCCCGCCACGTCCTCGGGGCGGCGCCGCCAGCGCGCCTCGGGGCGGCGCCGCAGGGCGCCGAGACCGGTGCAGGGCACGTCGACGAGGACGCGGTCGAAGACCCCCTCGCGCCACGGCGGACGCGTGCCGTCCGCGGCGATGACCTGGTAAGGGCCGGGGTTCCCGGCGAGCGCCCGCCCGACCAGGCGGGCCCGGTGCGGCTGCTTCTCGGAGGCGAGCAGCGCCGCCCCCCGCTCGGCGGCCAGCGCGCCGAGGAGCGCCGCCTTGCCGCCGGGGCCCGCGCAGCCGTCGAGCCAGCGCGCGTCCGGGCCTTCCAGCGGCACGGAGGCGAGGGCGAGGGCGACCAGCTGGCTGCCTTCGTCCTGCACGCCGGCGCGGCCCTCCGCGACGGCCTCCAGCGCCCCGGGCTCGCCGCCCTCGGCGAGCCGCACGGCATACGGCGACCAGCGGCCGGGCAGCGCCGACTCCTCGCCGGCGGCCGCCAGCAGCTCGTCCGTCGTGGAGCGCCCCGGCCGGGCGACCAGCGTCACCTCCGGCCGCTCGTTGTCGGCCTCCAGCAGGTCCTCGATGCCGGCGCGACCGCCGCCGAGCGCGTCCCACAGGGCGGAGACGACCCAGCGCGGGTGCGCGTGCACCACGGCGAGGTGCTCCTCGGGATCGTCCTCGTACGGCGGGGCGACCTTTTCCAGCCACTCCTCCAGGTCGTGCGCGGTGATCTTCCGCAGCACGGCGTTCACGAACTTCGCCCGGCCGTCGCCGAGGACGACGCGCGCCAGCTCGACGCTCGCGGAGACCGCCGCGTGCGGCGGGATGCGCGTGCCCAGCAGCTGGTGCGCGCCGAGGCTCAGCACGTCCAGGACCGGCGGGTCCACCTCGCGCAGCGGCCGGTCGACGCACGAGGCGATGATCGCGTCGTACGTCCCCTGGCGGCGCAGCGTCCCGTACACGAGCTCCGTGGCGAGCGCGGCGTCGCGCGCGTCGAAGTCGCCCTTCTCCCGGGCCTTGCGCAGCAGCGGCGGCAGGACCAGGTTCGCGTACGCGTCCCGCTCGTCGACCGCCCGCAGCGCCTCGAAGGCGAGGATCCGCACCGGGTCCTTCTTGGGCCGGCGGTAGGGCTTTGCGGGGCGGCGTGCGGGACGGTCGTTCACGAAAGGTGCTCCGGGGCTGGGGTGGCGAAGGTGTCCAGCCTACGCTCTGCCCTCAGGCCGCGCCGAGCCGCTCGCCTGCGGCGATACGGACGCCGCGGGCCCAGTCGGCGGCCTTCATCGGCTTCTTGCCCTGCGGCTGGACCCACTGCAGCTCGACGGCGTGGGAACCGGTCCCCACGTGCACGGAGTTCTTGGCGGCGGCGATCTCGCCGGGCGCGAGGCCGTCCTGCGCGGGGACGGGCACCAGCGACATGACCTTCAGCCGCTCGCCGCGGAAGAGCGTCCAGGCGCCCGGCGCCGGGGCGCACCCGCGGACCACCCGGTCCACCCGCAGGGCGGGCGCGGACCAGTCGATCCGGGCGTCCTCGACATTGATCTTCGGGGCGAGGGAGACGCCCTCGGCGGGCTGCGGCACGGCCTTGAGCGAGCCGTCCTCGATGCCGTCCATGGTGGCGGCGAGCAGCCCGGAGCCGGCGAACGCGAGCCGGGTCAGCAGGTCGCCGCTGGTGTCGGTGGGCCGCACCTCCTCGGTGACCACGCCGTAGACGGGTCCCGAGTCCAGGCCCTCCTCGATCAGGAAGGTGGAGGCGCCGGTGACCTCGTCGCCCGCGAGGATCGCGTGCTGGACCGGGGCCGCGCCGCGCCACGCGGGCAGCAGCGAGAAGTGCAGGTTGACCCAGCCGTGCACGGGGATGTCCAGGGCCGCCTTCGGCAGCAGCGCGCCGTAGGCGACGACCGGGCAGCAGTCCGGGGCGATCTCGCGCAGCCGGGCGAGGAAGTCCTCGTCGCGCGGGCGCGCGGGCTTGAGCACCTCGATGCCGGCCTCCGCCGCGCGCTCGGCGACGGGGCTCGCCACCAAGCGGCGGCCGCGGCCGGCGGGGGCGTCGGGCCGCGTGACGACGGCGACGACCTCGTGGCGGTCCGAGGCGAGCAGGGCGTCGAGGGCGGGGACGGCGACCTCGGGGGTACCGGCGAAGACGAGCCTCATGGGTGGCGAACTACCTCTCCTCGAGCGCCGAGCGGAATGGCCCACCAGTCTAAAGGGCCCGGCCCCGAGGGGGCGTACGGATTGCCACGCGCCTCATTCCGGCGGATGTGCGCCCCCATACCGTGACCCGGCGGCCAATGGCGCGTTGTGGTCAAGAGAGATTGACCGAATCGGGCCGCATCCGCGGCCCTCTATCCGTTGCTCGTCGACTGACGCGTCAACTCTCGTCTTTTTCCGTCCTTTTACCCCGCCGGTCCGAGAGGCTTCTTCATGGCCGACCACGCAACCCACGACGCCCAGGCACGGGCCAGCCTGCATCTGTTGGTCCGGGACATCGAGCGGGTCCGCAGGCAGGTGGACGCCCTGCGCACCCTCACCGCTCAACTGGGCAACGTCTACCGCCCGCGGCGCACCGGCCCCTCGGCCGGCTTCGTCGTCTACGGGCGGGCACCCGCGCCGACCGTACGGCTGGCGCAGGAGTTGCGGGACAGCGTCGAGACCCTGGTGACCGCCGCGGTCGACTTCGACCGCTCCCTGGGCTTCTCGTGGGACGCGGTGGGCTCGGCCCTCGGGGTCACCAAGCAGGCGGTGCACCGCCGTTACGGAGCGCGCCGCGCCAACGGGCAGGGGACGGCGGAGGCCGCGGAGGCGGTGCGCACCGCCGAGCCGGCGCCGGTGCCGGTGGTCCCGGCGGCCCGCACGGTCCCCGGCCAGGCGCCTGCCCCCGCCCTCCGTGAGGAACAACGCCCCCCGGCCTTCCCTGGCCCCCGCAACGGCTAGCCCTGCGGGCGGCTCCCGGGACACCGGCCCGAGCCCGGCCGGAGATTGCTCGCCGGGCACCCCCTTCCCCCGCCGCCCGAGCCGATCGCCGTGCGGCGAACCCGGGGGCGGAGCCCCGGACCCTCCCGCCGCCCCGGCGAACACCCACCACGACGCATCCGGCGGTGCCGGACCCACCTCAGGTCGCTTCGGCACCGCCGACCCCCGCCGTAGGGGGTTGATCGCCATCGCGGCGGATCCAAGGGGAGCAGCCCCTGACCCCGCATGCACCCCACTCCCGCCGCCACGGCGAACACCCACCAACGACAGCATCCGGCAGTGCCGAGCCCGCATCAGGCCACGTCGGCACCGCCGGACCCCGCCGTCCAGGGCCGATCACCGTCGCGGCGGATCCAAGGGGGAACAGCCCCCGAACCCGCATGCACCTCACCGGGCACCCCACTCCCGCCGCCGCGGCGAACAACCACCAACGACAGCATCCGGCAGTGCCGAGCCCGCATCAGGCCACGTCGGCACCGCCGGACCCCGCCGTCCAGGGCCGATCACCGTCGCGGCGGATCCAAGGGGAGCAGCCCGGGAACCCACGTGCATCTCGCCGGGCACCCCACTCCCGCCGCCGCGGCGAACAACCACCAACGACAGCATCCGGCAGTGCCGAGCCCGCATCAGGCCACGTCGGCACCGCCGAACCCCGCCGTCCAGGGCCGATCGCCATCGCGGCGGATCCAAGGGGAACAGCCCCCGAACCCGCATGCACCTCACCGGGCACCCCACTCCCGCCGCCCCGGCGAGCAACCGCCGACGACGCATCCGGCGGTGCCGGACGCGCGGCGGATCCATGGGGCGCCGCCCCCACCCCCTCCGCCGCAGCGGCGCTCAGCCCGGCGCGCGGTGGCCGGCGGTGCCGAGCCGGGTCGTGGGCGACGCGATCGCGCCCCCGCCGGAGGCGACCGTCAGCCGATGTCCGGTGGGTCGACGCGCAAGCGCACCGGTTCGCCGTCGCGGCGGGCGAGCCGGGCCGCCTGGGCGGTCTTGAGGGCGGCGGCGAGCGCCGCTCCCCGCCCGGGGCGCACCCGGAGCAGGGCCCGCTCCCACCGCTGCCCCGGCGGCGGGTCGCCGGGGCGGCGCGGGCGGCCCGCGGCCGTCACGGGCAGCGGCACCGGCCCCAGCACCTCCGCGTCATCCGGCAGCTCCGCCGCGGCGAGGAGGTCCGCGACGTCCTCCGGCGGTCCGGTGACCGACGCCATCCGGGACACCGGCGGGAAGCCGAGCTCGGCGCGGTCGGCGAGCTCGCGCATCGCGTGCCCCGCGGGATCCCAGCGCACGAGCGCCTGGACGGGGCGCAGCGTGGGCTCGGCGACCACGACGACGACGCCGCCCTCCGCCTGCCCGCGCACGAGCGCGGCCGCGGACAGCCAGCGCCGCAGCGCCTCCTCCCCCGCCCGCAGGTCGGGGAAGCCCAGCAGGGCCCAGCCGTCCAGGAGCAGCGCCGCGGCGTAGCCGCCTTCGGCGACGGGCTCCGCGCCGGGCGTGGAGACGACGATCGCGGGCCGGTCGGGCACCGTGTCGAGGATGTGGTCGCGCCCGGAGGTCCGTACGGGCACGGACGGGAAGGCCCGGCCGAGCTCCTCGGCGGTGCGCCCCGCACCCACGACCCGGGCCCGCAGCCGGGAGCCTCCGCACTCCGTGCAGTGCCAGCCCGGGGGCGCCTCCTGCCCGCACCAGCCGCACCGCAGCGCGCCGTCGGCGCCGCCGGCCTCCAGGGGGCCGGCGCAGTGCCCGCACCGGGCGGGCTCGCGGCACCGCTCGCAGCCGAGGCGGGGCACATAGCCGCGGCGGGGCACCTGGACGAGGACCGGCCCGTGCTTGAGGCCCTCGCGGGCGGCCTGCCAGGCGTGGCTGGGCAGCCGGGCGGCGCGCGCCGCCGCGTCGCGGGCCTCGTCGGAGTCGCCGACGGTCCGCACGGCGGGGGCGACGGCCCGCACGGTCTCGCGGGCGGCGGCGAGCGGCAGGGCCCACCCCGTGTTCACCAGCTGGGCGGCCTCCACGGTGCAGCCGAAGCCGCCGAGGAGGAACGCGGCCTTCTCGTGCACCGCGCGCTGCACGAGCACCTCGCGGGAGTGCGGGTGCGGGGCGTTCTGCGCGCTGTGGCTCCCGTCCCCGTCGTCCCAGACGGCCACGAGCCCGAGGTCGCGCACGGGCGCGAACATCGCCGCCCGCGTGCCGACCACGGCCCGCACCGAGCCCCGGCTGACCGCGAGCCAGCGGCGGTACCGCTCCTCCGGCCCGAGCTCGGCCGTCAGCAGTACGTGCCGGCCCTCCCCCAGGAGCTCCCCGAGGGCGGCGTCGACGCGCGCCGCGTCCCGCCCGTCCGGCACGACGATCAGCGCGCCGTGCCCGGACGACAGCGCCGCCGCCGCGGCCCGCGCGAGCTCCTGCGGCCAGTGCGGGCCGGGCAGCGCCGTCCACACGGCCCGCGGGGTGTCTCCCCGGGCCACGGCGTCGAGGAAGGCGGGCCCGGTGGGATACCGCGCCCAGCTCCCGGGCTCCGGCGCCCCCGGCGGGGGCAGCGGCGCGGGCGACGGTTCGGCCTCGATGCGCGCGTGCCGGGGCGGTACGGCCAGCTGCAGCACGTCGGCGAGCGAACCGGCGTACCGGTCGGCTACGGCCCGGCAGAGCTCGTAGAGCGCAGGGCTGAGCACCGGCTCCGGCGAGAGGACCTGGGCGATCGCGGCGAGCGGCCCCTGGTAGTCGGACTCGGCCACCCGGTCGACGATGTACCCGTCGAGGAGCCCGCCGCCCTCGCGGCGGCCCCCGCGCACATTGCGCGTCCCGGCGCCGAAGCGCACGCGCACCCGTACCCCGGGCCGGGCGTCCGCGTCGAGCTCCTCGGGCACGGCGTAGTCCCACAGCCGGTCCAGGTGGACGGGCCCCTTGTCCACGAGCACCCGCGCGACGGGCAGCGTCTTGGCCAGGGGGGCGTTCCGCCATGTGCGCGGCTTGGCCTTGGGCGCCTTCGCCTTGGCCTCGCGCACGCTCTCCCGTATGAGTGCGAGCTGCTCCCCGTGCTCCGGAGGCTTGCCCTGGGACCGCCCGTTCTCGCTGCTCACAGCCACAGTCCTACCAGACGCCACTGACAACGCCGGGCGGGCCGGAATTCCGGCCCGCCCGGCGTTCAGGACGGCAGTGATCGGGGCGTACCCCGTGGTGCCTAGAGGCCGGCGGCCTTCTTCAGGGCCTCCACGCGGTCCGTGCGCTCCCACGTGAAGTCCGGCAGCTCACGGCCGAAGTGGCCGTACGCGGCGGTCTGCGCGTAGATCGGACGCAGGAGGTCGAGGTCACGGATGATCGCGGCCGGGCGGAGGTCGAAGACCTCGGCGATCGCGTTCTCGATCTTGTCCGTGTCGATCGTGTTCGTACCGAAGGTCTCCACGAACAGACCCACCGGCTCGGCCTTGCCGATCGCGTACGCGACCTGCACCTCACACCGCGACGCCAGACCGGCCGCCACGACGTTCTTGGCCACCCAGCGCATCGCGTACGCGGCCGAGCGGTCCACCTTGGACGGGTCCTTGCCCGAGAAGGCACCGCCACCGTGACGGGCCATGCCGCCGTACGTGTCGATGATGATCTTCCGGCCGGTCAGACCCGCGTCACCCATCGGGCCGCCGATCTCGAAGCGACCGGTCGGGTTCACCAGGAGGCGGTAGCCGTCGGTGTCCAGCTTGATGCCGTCCTCGACGAGCTCCTTGAGGACGTGCTCGACGACGAACTCGCGGATGTCGGGAGCGAGGAGCGAGTCCAGGTCGATGTCCGACGCGTGCTGGGAGGAGACGACCACGGTGTCGAGGCGGACGGCCTTGTTGCCGTCGTACTCGATGGTGACCTGGGTCTTGCCGTCGGGGCGCAGGTAGGGGATGGTCCCGTTCTTGCGGACCTCCGACAGACGGCGGGAGAGCCGGTGGGCCAGGTGGATCGGCAGCGGCATGAGCTCGGGCGTCTCGTCGCACGCGTAGCCGAACATCAGGCCCTGGTCGCCCGCGCCCTGGCGGTCGAGCTCGTCCTCGTCACCCTCGACGCGGCTCTCGTAGGCCGTGTCGACACCCTGGGCGATGTCCGGCGACTGCGCGCCGATGGACACCGAGACGCCGCAGGAGGCGCCGTCGAAGCCCTTCTTGGAGGAGTCGTAGCCGATCTCGAGGATCTTGTTGCGCACGAGCGAGGCGATCGGCGCGTAGGCCTTCGTCGTGACCTCGCCGGCCACGTGCACCAGGCCGGTGGTGATCAGGGTCTCGACGGCCACGCGGGAGGTCGGGTCCTCCTTGAGCAGGGCGTCGAGAATGGTGTCGCTGATCTGGTCAGCGATCTTGTCGGGGTGACCCTCGGTCACGGACTCCGAGGTGAACAGGCGGCGGGACACATCGCTCCCTGGGGTTGCAGCGGCTGCTGGCTGATCATTGACGGACCCTGGCCGAGAGCTGCGCTCGGCGCGGGGTCCTGGCTCAGTTTATCCGGCGTTCTCGTGGTTGGGGCATCCTGTCTCGTATCACCGCCCCTATGACCTGCGACACCCGTGTGCTCCGGCGCACGAAACGCTCACGCGAAGCGCTGCACGACCAGGTCCCAGACGGTGTCCGCGAGGTCGTCCTTGGGACCGTAGGGAACAGGCGTCTCGGAGCCGTCAGGGGCCAGGACGACGGCTTCGTTCGCCTCCGAGCCGAAGGTCTTCCGCTCCCCCACCTCATTGACAACCAGCAGGTCACAGCCCTTGCGGGCGAGCTTGGCGCGCCCGTTGGCGAGGACGTCGTCGGTCTCCGCTGCGAAGCCCACGACCACCTGCCCGGGACGCGGCCGGTCCCCGGAGAGCTCGGCGAGGACGTCGGGGTTCCGGACGAGCTCGACGGGCGCCGGCTCCTCTCCGTCCTTCTTCTTGATTTTGCCCTCGGCGTAGCGAGCGGGGCGGAAATCGGCCACGGCGGCGGCCATGACGACGGCGTCGGCGTCCGCGGCGGCCTTCAGCACGGCCTCCCGCAGCTGCACGGCGGTGCCCACGCGTATGACGTCGGCGCCGGCCGGGTCGGCCAGCTCGCTGTTGGCGGCGACGAGCGTGACCCGGGCGCCGCGCGCGACGGCGGTGCGGGCCAGGGCGTAGCCCTGCTTGCCGGAGGAGCGGTTGCCGAGGAAGCGCACGGGGTCGAGCGGCTCGCGGGTGCCTCCGGCGCTGATGACCACGTGCCGGCCGGCGAGGTCGGCCACCGGGCCGCCGGCGCCGCGGGCCAGCACCCGGCGGCAGACCTCGAAGATCTCCTCGGGGTCGGGGAGGCGGCCCTTGCCCGTGTCGACGCCGGTCAGACGGCCGACGGCCGGCTCGATGACGATCGCGCCGCGGCGGCGCAGCGTCGCCACGTTCTCCTGGGTGGCCGGGTTCTCCCACATCTCGGTGTGCATGGCGGGCGCGAAGACGACCGGGCAGCGGGCGGTGAGCAGCGTATTGGTCAGCAGGTCGTCGGCGAGGCCGTGGGCGGCCTTGGCCAGCATGTCGGCGGTGGCGGGCGCGACGACGACGAGGCGGGCCTCCTGGCCGATGCGCACGTGGGGCACCTCGTGGACGCTCTCCCACACCTCGGTGCCCGCGGGGTGGCCGGACAGGGCGGACCAGGTCGCCTCGCCGACGAAGTGCAGGGCCGAGGCCGTGGGCACCACGCGGACGTCATGGCCGGACTCGGTGAGCCGGCGCAGCAGCTCGCACGCCTTGTAGGCGGCGATGCCGCCGCTGACCCCCAGGACGACCTTGGGCTTGTCCATCGCTCGCTGTCTCCCCATCCATCGGTTGCGTACAGGTCCCATGACACACCAAGGGTCCGGCAGCCGCGCTGCCGGACCCTTGGTGACGAATAACGACGAAGAACGCCGTGCTTACTGCGCCGGGGCCTCGATGGCCTCGGAGGTCAGCAGGCCCGCGTTGATCTCGCGGAGCGCGATGGAGAGCGGCTTCTCGTGGACGTGGGTGTCCACCAGCGGGCCGACGTACTCCAGCAGGCCCTCGCCGAGCTGCGAGTAGTACGCGTTGATCTGACGGGCGCGCTTGGCGGCGTAGATCACCAGGCTGTACTTCGAGTCGGTCGCCTCGAGCAGCTCATCAATCGGCGGGTTGATGATGCCCTCGGGCGCGGTGATGGAAGAGGACACTCTCTGCCTTCCGAAGGGGGGTGAAGAAAGATGGTCAACGGAGCAAGGCTAGCAGTTCACGCGCAACGTCCTCGACGGAGGTGTTGACCAGCGTGACGTCGAACTCCGACTCCGCGGCGAGTTCGACCTTGGCCGCGGCGAGGCGGCGCTCGATCACCTCGGGCGACTCGGTGCCCCGGCCGGTGAGCCGGCGGACCAGCTCGTCCCAGCCGGGGGGCGCGAGGAAGACCAGCCGGGCCTCCGGCATGGTCTCGCGGACCTGCCGGGCGCCCTGCAGGTCGATCTCCAGCAGCACCGGCTCGCCGGCCTCCAGGCGGTCGAGGACCGCCCGGCGGGGCGTGCCGTAGCGGTTGCCGGCGAACTCGGCCCACTCCAGCAGCTCGCCGTTGGCGACGAGCTTGTCGAACTCTTCGTCGTCGACGAAGAAGTACTGGACACCGTCCTGCTCGCCGGGGCGCGGCTTGCGGGTGGTGGCCGAGACCGAGAGCCACACCTCGGGGTGCGCCTTGCGCATATGGGCGACGACCGTGCTCTTGCCGACCCCGGAGGGGCCGGAGAGCACGGTCAGCCGCGGTTGTCTGGCCGGGGATACGGGGGACGTCCCCCGGGAGACTGCAGTACTCATGCAGCGATTATCCCGGTTCGCGGGAGTGCCTGGGAACGTCAGGCGGCCTTGCCGCCGAACTCACGCTCCAGCGATGCGATCTGGTTCGAGCCGAGCCCGCGCACACGACGGCTCTCGGAGATCCCGAGCCGCTCCATGATCTGCTTGGCGCGGACCTTGCCCACGCCCGGCAGGCTCTCCAGGAGTGCGCTGACCTTCATCTTGCCGATCACTTCGTTCGTCTGGCCCTGCGCGATGACATCGTGCAGCGAGGCACCGGAGTGCTTGAGCCGATTCTTGACCTCGGCGCGCTCCCGGCGAGCCGCGGCGGCCTTTTCGAGCGCGGCAGCGCGCTGTTCAGGGGTAAGGGGCGGAAGAGCCACGCCTACGTCACCTCGGATATCGAACTGTCGGATAACGGACCGGTGAGGAACCTAGTCGGCCCACACCTGCGGAGCAACGAGCAACGCGCTTGCACGTTCGCTCTCGTCGGAGACTAGCGGCCGATTCCGCTCCAGTCAGCGAGAACAAGCGAAAAGTCCTGGTCAGACTCGCTCGACCAGGACTTTTCCGGACATATGGACCAACAATTTTGACGCTTCTGTGGCAGGCTCGCCGCGAGGCGGACCTCCGGCGGCTACCCGGCCGCCGGATCCACGGCGCTCACGGCCTCCCGGACCTCGTCCGCGAAGCGCTCGGCGCTCGACCGCAGCGCCGCCGTGTCCGGTCCGTGCCGGAGCACGCCGCGGCTGACGTTCGGCACCACGTCGTGCACGGCCGCGCCGAAGACCTCGGGCAGGTCGGCCGCGGTCGCCCCCTGGGCGCCGATGCCGGGGGCCAGCAGCGGGCCGTTGATGTCCAG
Organism: Streptomyces telluris; assembly: GCF_024519335.1. NCBI lineage: Bacteria > Bacillati > Actinomycetota > Actinomycetes > Kitasatosporales > Streptomycetaceae > Streptomyces > Streptomyces telluris. The sequence goes on along the minus strand of NZ_JANIID010000019.1, from coordinate 98,500 downwards.
CTCCGCGCGCGCCGCGCCGAGCGAACCGCCCAGGGTGGCGCCGACGACCGCGCCGAAGGAGCCCATGGGCGCGGCGTCCGCGTTCTCCGCCCGCAGGTGGTCCAGCATGGTCGCGGCCACGCTCGCCCCGTCCGCGCGCACGGCGTGCTGCACCTCGGCGCCCTCCGGGTTCGAGGTGAGGGCCAGGACGAACACGCCGGTGCCGCTCTCGCGCGCCAGGTCCAGCGCGGGGCGCAGCGAGCCGTAGCCGAGGTAGGGGCTGACCGTCACGGCGTCGGAGAAGAGCGGCGAGGCGGGGTCGAGGTAGGTCGCGGCGTACGCGGCCATGGTGGAGCCGATGTCGCCGCGCTTGGCGTCCATCAGGACCAGCGCGCCGGCCTCGCGGGAGTCGGCGACGGCCTGCTCCAGGACGGCGATGCCGCGGGAGCCGAAGCGCTCGAAGAAGGCGGACTGCGGCTTGAGCACGGCGACGCGGTCGGCCAGCGCCTCCACGACGGTGCGGGTGAAGCGCTCCAGGCCGTCGATGTCGTCGCTCAGGCCCCAGTCGGCCAGCAGCGAGGCGTGCGGGTCGATGCCGACGCAGAGGGGACCGCGCTGGTCCATGGCGCGGCGCAGGCGCACGCCGAAGGGTTCGAGGGTCATGCGGCTGCCTTCTTCCGGGTCTCGGCGCCGACCGCTTCGGCGAGGGTGGCGTACGGGCTGGCGGCGAGCTTCTCGGCCAGGCCCTGGTGGATCCTGCGGCACCAGAACGGGCCCTCGTAGATGAAGGCGCTGTAGCCCTGGACGAGCGTGGCGCCCGCCAGGATGCGCTCCCAGGCGTCCTCGGCGGTCTCGACGCCCCCGACGCCCACCAGGGTGATCCGGTCGCCCACACGGGCGTACAGGCGGCTCAGGACCTCCAGCGAGCGGGCCTTGAGGGGGGCGCCGGACAGGCCGCCGGCCCCGATGGCCTCGACGGTGCGCTTCGGCGTCCGCAGGCCCAGGCCGTCGCGGGCGATCGTGGTGTTGGTGGCGATGATGCCGTCCAGGCCCAGCTCGACGGCCAGGTCGGCGACGGCGTCGACGTCCTCGTCGGCCAGGTCGGGGGCGATCTTCACCAGCAGCGGGACGCGGCGCGAGGTGACCGTGCGGTCGGCGGCCTCGCGGACGGCGGTCAGCAGCGGCCGCAGCGCCTCGGTGGCCTGCAGGTTGCGCAGCCCGGGCGTGTTGGGCGAGGAGACGTTGACGACGAGGTAGTCGGCGTGGACGGCCAGGCGCTCGGTGGAGGTGACGTAGTCGGCGACGGCCTCGGCCTCCGGCACGATCTTCGTCTTGCCGATGTTGACGCCCACGGTCGTCCGCCTGTGCTTTTCGCCGAGGGCGGCCTTGCGGGCCGCCAGGCGCTCCGCCACGGCCGCGGAGCCGTCGTTGTTGAAGCCCATGCGGTTGACGAGCGCGCGGTCCGCCACGAGGCGGAAGAGGCGCTTCTTGGGGTTGCCCGGCTGCGGCTGGGCGGTGACGGTGCCGACCTCGATGTGGTCGAAGCCGAGCATGCTCATGCCGTCGATGGCGGAGGCGTTCTTGTCGAAGCCGGCGGCGAGCCCGAAGGGGCCGTGCATGCGCAGGCCCAGCGCCTCGGTGCGCAGCTCCTTGTGGCGGGGGGCGAGGACGGCCGCGACGAAGGTGCGCAGGACCGGCACGCGGGCCGCGGCGCGGATCCAGGCGAAGGCGAGGTGGTGGGCCTTCTCGGGGTCCATCCGCTTGAAGATCAGGTCGAAGAAGAGGCGGTACATGGCGGGCCTTCCGGGGCGGGAGGGGCGGACTGGTCGCATGCCGAGGGGGACACCTTCCGGTGTCCCCCTCGGCCCGGGATCCTTACGCCTCGCGGGCGGCGGTCAGGTGCTCCGCGTGCTCCTGCAGGGAGCGCACGCCCACGTCGCCGCGGGTGAGCGCCTCGATGCCCTGGACGGCGGCCGCGAGGGCCTGGACCGTGGTCAGGCACGGGACCGCGCGGGCGACCGCGGCGGTGCGGATCTCGTAGCCGTCGAGGCGGCCGCCGGTGCCGTACGGGGTGTTGACGATCAGATCGACCTCACCGTCGTGGATGAGCTGGACGATCGTCTTCTCGCCGTTCGGGCCCTCGCCCTCGCTCTGCTTGCGCACGGGCGTGGCGTTGATGCCGTTGCGCTTGAGGACCTCGGCGGTGCCGGAGGTGGCCAGCAGCTCGAAGCCGTGGGCGACCAGCTCGCGGGCCGGGAAGATCATCGAGCGCTTGTCGCGGTTGGCGACCGACACGAACGCGCGTCCCTTGGTGGGCAGCGCGCCGTAGGCCCCGGCCTGCGACTTGGCGTAGGCGGTGCCGAAGACGCTGTCGATGCCCATGACCTCGCCGGTCGAGCGCATCTCCGGGCCCAGGACGGTGTCCACGCCGCGGCCGGAGGCGTCGCGGAAGCGCGACCACGGCATCACGGCCTCCTTGACGGAGATCGGCGCGTCCAGCGGCAGCGTGCCGCCGTCGCCCTCCTTGGGCAGCATGCCCTCGGCGCGCAGCTGGGCGACGGTCGCGCCCAGCGAGATCCGGGCGGCGGCCTTGGCCAGCGGCACGGCGGTCGCCTTCGAGGTGAAGGGGACCGTGCGGGAGGCGCGCGGGTTGGCCTCCAGGACGTAGAGGATGTCCCCGGCCATGGCGAACTGAATGTTGATCAGTCCGCGCACGCCGACGCCCTTGGCGATGGCCTCGGTGGAGGCCCGCAGCCGCTTGATGTCGTGGCCGCCGAGGGTGATCGGGGGCAGGGCGCAGGCGGAGTCGCCGGAGTGGATGCCGGCCTCCTCGATGTGCTCCATGACGCCGCCGAGGTAGAGCTCGTGGCCGTCGTAGAGCGCGTCGACGTCGATCTCGATGGCGTCGTCGAGGAAGCGGTCGATGAGGACCGGGTGCTCGGAGATCAGGCCCGCGTGGCGCTCCAGGTACTCGCCGAGGGAGGGCTCGTCGTAGACGATCTCCATGCCGCGGCCGCCGAGCACGTAGGACGGGCGGACCATGACCGGGTAGCCGATCTCGGCGGCGATGCCCTTGGCCTCGTCGAAGGAGAAGGCGGTGCCGTACTTGGGGGCGGGCAGGCCGGCCTCGGTCAGCACGCGGCCGAAGGCGCCGCGCTCCTCGGCGAGGTCGATGGCCTCGGGCGAGGTGCCGACGATCGGCACTCCGTTGTCCTTGAGCGCCTGCGCCAGGCCCAGCGGGGTCTGGCCGCCGAGCTGGACGACGACGCCCGCGACCGGGCCGGCCTCCTGCTCGGCGTGGACGATCTCCAGGACGTCCTCCAGGGTGAGCGGCTCGAAGTAGAGCCGGTCGGAGGTGTCGTAGTCGGTGGAGACGGTCTCGGGGTTGCAGTTGACCATCACGGTCTCGTAGCCGGCGTCGCTGAGCGCGAAGGAGGCGTGTACGCAGGAGTAGTCGAACTCGATGCCCTGGCCGATGCGGTTCGGGCCCGAGCCCAGGATGATCACCGCGGGCTTCTCGCGGGGCGCGACCTCGGACTCCTCGTCGTAGGAGGAGTAGAAGTACGGGGTCTTCGCCGCGAACTCGGCGGCGCAGGTGTCGACCGTCTTGTAGACCGGGCGGACGCCGAGGGCGTGGCGGACCTCGCGGACGACGTCCTCGCGCAGGCCGCGGATCGCGCCGATCTGGGCGTCGGAGAAGCCGTGCCGCTTGGCCTCGGCCAGCAGCTCGGGCTCCAGCTTCTCGGCGGCGGCCAGCTCGTCCGCGATCTCCTTGATCAGGAAGAGCTGGTCGACGAACCACGGGTCGATCTTCGTGGCGTCGAAGACCTCCTCGGGGGTGGCCCCGGCGCGGATGGCCGCCATGACCGTGTTGATGCGGCCGTCCGTGGGGACGACGGCCTTGGCCAGCAGCTCCGTCTTGTCGCCGGGCGCGGAGACGAAGTCGAACTGCGAGCCCTTCTTCTCCAGCGAGCGCAGGGCCTTCTGCAGCGCCTCGGTGAAGTTACGGCCGATGGCCATGGCCTCGCCCACCGACTTCATGGTGGTGGTGAGGGTGGCGTCGGCGGCCGGGAACTTCTCGAACGCGAAGCGGGGCGCCTTGACCACGACGTAGTCGAGCGTGGGCTCGAAGGACGCCGGGGTCTTCTCGGTGATGTCGTTGGGGATCTCGTCCAGCGTGTAGCCGACGGCGAGCCGCGCTGCGATCTTGGCGATCGGGAAGCCGGTGGCCTTGGAGGCGAGCGCGGAGGAGCGCGAGACGCGCGGGTTCATCTCGATGACGATGACCCGGCCGTCGTCGGGGTTGACGGCGAACTGGATGTTGCAGCCGCCGGTGTCGACGCCGACCTCGCGGATGATCGCGATGCCGACGTCCCGCAGGATCTGGTACTCGCGGTCGGTCAGCGTCATCGCCGGGGCGACCGTGATGGAGTCGCCGGTGTGCACGCCCATCGGGTCGAAGTTCTCGATGGAGCAGACGACCACGACGTTGTCGCTCTTGTCGCGCATCAGCTCCAGCTCGTACTCCTTCCAGCCGAGGATGGACTCCTCCAGGAGCACCTCGGTGGTCGGGGAGAGCGTGAGGCCCTGGCCGGCGATGCGGCGCAGCTCGTCCTCGTTGTGCGCGAAGCCGGAGCCGGCGCCGCCCATGGTGAAGGAGGGGCGGACGACGACGGGGTAGCCGCCGAGCGTCTCGACGCCCGCGATGACCTCGTCCATGGTGTGGCAGATGACCGAGCGGGCGGACTCGCCGTGGCCGATCTTGGCGTGGACGGCCTCGACGACGCCCTTGAACAGGTCGCGGTCCTCGCCCTTGTGGATGGCCTCGACGTTGGCGCCGATCAGCTCCACGCCGTACTTCTGCAGCACGCCGTTCTCGTGCATGGAGATCGCGGTGTTGAGCGCGGTCTGGCCGCCGAGGGTGGGCAGGAGGGCGTCGGGGCGCTCCTTGGCGATGATCTTCTCGACGAACTCCGGGGTGATCGGCTCGACGTAGGTGGCGTCGGCGATCTCCGGGTCGGTCATGATCGTGGCCGGGTTGGAGTTGACGAGGATGACCCGCAGGCCCTCGGACTTCAGCACGCGGCAGGCCTGGGTGCCGGAGTAGTCGAACTCCGCGGCCTGGCCGATGACGATCGGGCCGGAGCCGATGACCAGAACGGACTGGATGTCGGTGCGCTTAGGCACGCTGGCCCTCCATCAGGGAGACGAAGCGGTCGAACAGGTACGCGGCGTCGTGCGGTCCTGCGGCTGCCTCGGGGTGGTACTGGACGCTGAATGCCGGCTGGTCGAGCAGCTGGAGGCCTTCCACCACGTTGTCGTTCAGACACACGTGGGAGACCTCCACCCGGCCGTACGGCGTGTCGGTCGCCCGGTCGAGCGGGGCGTCGACGGCGAAGCCGTGGTTGTGCGCGGTGACCTCGACCTTGCCGGTCGTGCGGTCCTGCACGGGCTGGTTGATGCCGCGGTGGCCGTACTTCAGCTTGTACGTGCCGAAGCCGAGCGCGCGGCCGAGGATCTGGTTGCCGAAGCAGATGCCGAACAGCGGCGTCTTACGGGAGAGGACCTCGCGCATGACGGCCACGGGGTGGTCGGCGGTGGACGGGTCGCCCGGGCCGTTGGAGAAGAACACGCCGTCGGGGTTGACCGCGTAGACGTCCTCGGCGGTGGCCGTGGCCGGCAGCACGTGCACCTCGATGCCGCGCTCGGCCATCCGGTGCGGGGTCATGCCCTTGATGCCCAGGTCGACCGCGGCGACGGTGAACTTCTTCTCACCGATCGCGGGGACCATGTAGGTCTCCTTGGTGGCGACCTCGGCGGAGAGGTCGGCGCCCTTCATCTCGGGGGCCTGGCGCACCTCTGCGAGCATCGTGCCCTCGTCGGGCAGGGAGTTCCCGGAGAAGATGCCGACGCGCATGGCGCCGCGCTCGCGCAGGTGGCGGGTGAGGGCGCGGGTGTCGATGCCGCAGATGCCGACGACGCCCTGCTCGGCCAGCTCCTCGTCCAGGGAGCGGCGCGAGCGCCAGTTGGACGGGATGCGGGCGGGGTCGCGCACCACGTAGCCGGCGACCCAGATGCGCGCCGACTCGGGGTCCTCGTCGTTGACGCCGGTGTTGCCGACGTGCGGGGCGGTCATCACGACCACCTGGCGGTGGTACGAGGGGTCGGTCAGGGTCTCCTGGTAGCCGGTCATGCCGGTGGAGAACACGGCCTCGCCGAAGGTCTCCCCCACGGCCCCGTAGGCCCGGCCGCGGAAGATCCGGCCGTCCTCCAGGACGAGTACGGCGGGGATCTTGGCAGTCCCCCTGGTGGAGGTCGTCATCGTGCGCCTTCCGTGTCGCTGTTCAGGTGGTGCAGGTGGGTGAGGGCCTCGACCCATGCGGCGTGCTCGGCCGCCTGGTCGGAGCGGAAACCGGAGTCGATCTCCCGGTCCCCGTGCACCCAGGTGATCACCAGCAGGCCGCCCTCGGTGAGGACCTTGCCGGCGATGCCCTTGTCGAGCCGGGCGCCGCGCACCCGGTCCGCGGGGATGAAGAAGTCCTGGGCGCCGGGGCGCACCGCGGTGACGCCCTGCTCCGTCAGGGTGAGCACGGCCCGGCTGCGGGTGCCGAGGCCGTGCGCGACGATGCGGTCGAGCCACTGGCCGGCCGTGGTGGAGCCGTGGTAGCGGCCCTCCATGGTGAGCGTGGGCTCACCCGCGTCGGCGGGGACGGCGGGCAGCTCGGGCAGGTCGCCCTGGAGCGCGCCGCGCCACTTCCAGCCCTCGCGCATCAGCCAGTAGACGAGCGCGATGAAGAGCAGCAGTCCCACGACCCAGCCGATGCGTGCGGCCCAGTCGGTGACCGCCTGCGACTTCTGCTCGTCCGCCGCCAGATTGATCAAAGGTGTCACGCCAGATTCCCGTCCACGACCGTTGCCCGGCCCCGCAGGAAGGTGTGGGTGACGCGACCCGGCAGCTCGCGGCCCTCGTAAGGGGTGTTGCGGCTGCGGGAGGCGAAGCCCGCGGGGTCCACGACACCACGGTAAGCGGAATCGACCAGGGTGAGGTTGGCGGGCTCACCGGCGGCGATGGGGCGGCCGTGTCCGGCGAGGCTGCCGATGGCGGCGGGCTTGAAGGACATGCGCTCGGCGACGCCGGCCCAGTCCAGCAGCCCGGTCTCGACCATCGTGTGCTGGACGACGGACAGCGCGGTCTCCAGGCCCACCATGCCCATGGCGGCCGCGGCCCACTCGCAGTCCTTGTCCTCGTGCGGGTGCGGAGCGTGGTCGGTGGCGACGATGTCGATCGTGCCGTCGGCCAGGGCCTCGCGCAGCGCCATCACGTCGCGCTCGGTGCGCAGCGGCGGGTTGACCTTGTAGACCGGGTTGTACGAGCGCACCAGCTCGTCGGTGAGGAGCAGGTGGTGCGGGGTGACCTCGGCGGTGACGTCGATGCCGCGCGACTTGGCCCAGCGGACGATCTCGACCGAGCCGGCCGTGGACAGGTGGCAGATGTGCACCCGGGAGCCGACGTGCTCGGCGAGGAGGACGTCACGGGCGATGACCGACTCCTCGGCGACGGCCGGCCAGCCGCCCAGGCCGAGCTCCGCGGAGACGACGCCCTCGTTCATCTGGGCGCCCTCGGTGAGGCGGGGCTCCTGCGCGTGCTGGGCGATGACGCCGCCGAATGCCTTCACGTACTCCAGGGCACGGCGCATGATCACGGCGTCGTCGACGCACTTGCCGTCGTCGGAGAAGACGGTGACGCCGGCGGCGGAGTCGTGCATGGCGCCCAGCTCGGAGAGCTGCTTGCCCTCCAGGCCGACGGTGACGGCGCCGATGGGCTGCACGTCGCAGTAGCCGGACTCCTTACCCAGGCGCCAGACCTGCTCGACGACGCCGGCGGTGTCGGCGACGGGGAAAGTGTTGGCCATGGCGAAGACGGCCGTGTAGCCGCCGCTCGCGGCGGCCCGGGTGCCGGTCAGGACCGTCTCGGAGTCCTCGCGGCCGGGCTCGCGCAGGTGGGTGTGGAGGTCGACCAGGCCGGGCAGCAGGATCTTGCCGTCGGCCTCGATGACCTGGGCGCCCTCGGCGCTCAGACCCGTGCCGCCACCGCCCGGCAGGGCGGCATCGGATACTGCGGCGATGGTCTCGCCCTCGATCAGGACGTCCTGGGGCTCGCCGCCGAGGACCTTCGCACCGCGGATCAGGATCTTGGTCATTACTTGTTCTCCTCGGTGCGGGCGTTGGTGGTGGTGACGGCCGGCTCGGAGCCGCCGAGCAGCAGGTAGAGGACCGCCATCCGGGTGCTGACGCCGTTGGCGACCTGCTCGACGGCCGTGCAGCGGTCGGAGTCGGCGACCTCGGCGGTGATCTCCATGCCGCGGTTCATCGGGCCGGGGTGCATCACGACGGCGTGCTCGGGCATCTTCGCCATGCGGTCGCCGTCCAGGCCGTAGCGGCGGGCGTACTCGCGCTCGGTCGGGAAGAAGGCGGCGTTCATCCGCTCGCGCTGGACGCGCAGCATCATCACGGCGTCGGACTTCGGCAGCACGGCGTCGAGGTCGTAGGAGACCTCGCAGGGCCAGCTCTCGACGCCGACCGGCACCAGCGTGGGCGGCGCGACCAGGGTGACCTCGGCGCCGAGGGTGGTCAGCAGGTGGACGTTGGAGCGGGCGACGCGGCTGTGCAGCACGTCGCCGACGATCGTGATCCGGCGCCCGGAGAGGTCCTGCCCGATCCCCGCGTCCCGGCCGACCAGGCGGCGGCGCACGGTGAAGGCGTCCAGCAGGGCCTGGGTGGGGTGCTCGTGGGTGCCGTCGCCGGCGTTGACGACGGCACCGTCGATCCAGCCCGAGTTCGCCAGCCGGTAGGGGGCGCCGGAGGCGTGGTGGCGGATGACGACGGCGTCGGCGCCCATCGCCTCCAGGGTCAGGGCGGTGTCCTTGAGGGACTCGCCCTTGGAGACCGAGGAGCCCTTGGCGGAGAAGTTGATGACGTCGGCGGAGAGGCGCTTGGCGGCGGCCTCGAAGGAGATGCGGGTGCGCGTCGAGTCCTCGAAGAAGAGGTTGACGACGGTGCGGCCGCGCAGGGTGGGCAGTTTCTTGATCGGCCGGTCGGCGACCCGGGCCATCTCCTCGGCGGTGTCGAGGATCAGGACGGCGTCGTCGCGGGTGAGGTCGGCGGCCGAGATGAGGTGGCGCTTCATCCGGGTGCTCCGTGTGTAGGAGGTGTGCGGGTACGCGGACGGGCGTGCGAGGACCAGGCGGTCACGGCCTCGCAGCGGCCGGGGTCCGGGAGGGGGACTCGCTACTGCGCGTCGGCAGGGGTGGCCGCGCGCACGCCGAGCAGGACGCTGTCGCGCCCGTCCTCCTCGGTGAGCTGGACCTTGACCGTCTCCCGCAGCGACGTCGGGAGGTTCTTGCCGACGTAGTCGGCACGGATGGGAAGTTCGCGGTGGCCGCGGTCGACGAGGACCGCGAGCTGGACGGCGCGCGGGCGCCCGATGTCGTTCAGGGCGTCCAGCGCGGCGCGGATCGTACGGCCGGAGAAGAGCACGTCGTCCACGAGGACGACCAGGCGCCCGTCGATGCCCTCGCCGGGGATCTCGGTGCGCGCGAGGGCGCGCGCCGGGCGCAGCCGCAGGTCGTCGCGGTACATGGTGATGTCGAGGGAGCCGACGCGGGTCGCGCTGCCGGTGATCTCTTCGAGCTTGGCGGCCAGCCGGCGGGCGAGGAAGACGCCGCGCGTCGGAATGCCGAGGAGCACCACGTCATCGGCGCCCTTGGCGCGCTCGACGATCTCGTGGGCGATACGGGTCAGGACCCGGGCGATGTCCGGTGCTTCGAGCACGGGACGGAGGGCGGAGCCCAGCGGGCTCGCCTCGGGAATGGCGTCCATACGAAACGGACCTCCTTCTCCGCCTCACGGGACGGACATTAAAGGACGTCGGAATTACTCCCTCACCGTACCAGGCCCGTCATCGGATGCTCCCCGTCACCCCTACTGGAGGACGGTGTGGACCATTCGGCTTGACGAAGTCAGATTACGCTGCGTAACCTCACAGTGAGTTACCAGACACGCGGCAGTCGCAGAAGACGCCGTCGCACGTCGATATAGCGTCCGGGGAGCTTTATGTCCAGCGAATACGCCAAACAGCTCGGGGCCAAGCTCCGCGCCATCCGCACCCAGCAGGGCCTCTCCCTTCACGGCGTGGAGGAGAAGTCCCAGGGCCGCTGGAAGGCCGTCGTAGTGGGTTCGTACGAGCGCGGCGACCGTGCCGTGACCGTGCAGCGCCTGGCCGAGCTGGCCGACTTCTACGGGGTTCCCGTGCAGGAACTGCTGCCCGGCACCACGCCGGGCGGCGCTGCCGAGCCGCCGCCGAAGCTGGTCCTGGACCTTGAGCGCCTGGCCCACGTGCCGGCCGAGAAGGCCGGCCCGCTCCAGCGTTACGCGGCGACCATCCAGAGCCAGCGCGGCGACTACAACGGCAAGGTCCTCTCGATCCGCCAGGACGACCTGCGGACCCTGGCCGTCATCTACGACCAGTCGCCCTCGGTGCTCACCGAGCAGCTGATCAGCTGGGGCGTGCTCGATGCGGATGCGCGCCGCGCGGTCCAGCACGAGGACGCCTGACGGCCGGTCCGGTCCTGGCAACCGACCACGACAAAACCGCCTGGGGCGGGAAACCTTTGGTTTCCCGCCCCAGGCGGTTCGTCTTTGGGCGGCGGGCCCGGCTCGCAGGAGGAGCCGGACCGCTTACTTCTCGTCGCGCCGGAGACCCGGCTTGAGCTCCTTGAAGCGGGCGAGCAGACCGTTGACGAAGGCCGGCGAGTCGTCGGTGGAGAACTCCTTGGCGAGCTGCACCGCCTCGTCGATCGCCACCGCGTCCGGGGTGCCGTCCTCCCAGATCAGCTCGTAGGCACCGAGCCGCACGATGTTCCGGTCCGCGACCGGCATGCGGTCCAGGTCCCAGTCGACCGCGTAGGTCGCGATCAGCTCGTCGATCCGGGCGACGTGCTCGGCGTACCCCTCGACCAGCTGCATCGTGTACTCGGTGACCGGCGGCTGGCGGTCGTCGGACCGCGAGTGCCGGATCCAGTCCGCGAGGACGTTCTGCACGGTGATGCCGCGCTGGTCGGCCTCGAAGAGGATCTGGAAGGCGCGCTTACGGGCCTTGCTGCGGGCAGCCACGGTTAGCTGTTCACCCGGCCGAGGTAATCGCCGGTGCGCGTGTCGACCTTGATCTTCTCGCCGGTGGTGACGAAGAGCGGGACCTGGATCTCGTAGCCCGTCTCCAGCTTGGCGGGCTTGGTGCCACCGGTGGAGCGGTCGCCCTGGACGCCCGGGTCGGTGTGCTCGATGACCAGCTCGACGGCGGCCGGCAGCTCGACGTAGAGCACCTCGCCCTCGTGCGTGGCGACGGTGGCCTCGAAGCCCTCGATCAGGAAGTTCGCGGCGTCGCCGACGGCCTTCCGGTCGATCATCAGCTGGTCGTAGTCCTTCATGTCCATGAAGACGAAGTACTCGCCGTCCATGTACGAGAACTGCATGTCGCGGCGGTCGACGGTGGCCGTCTCGACCTTCACGCCGGCGTTGAAGGTCTTGTCGACGACCTTGCCGGAGAGCACGTTCTTCAGCTTCGTACGGACGAAGGCGGGGCCCTTGCCGGGCTTGACGTGCTGGAACTCGACGACGGACCAGAGCTGGCCGCCTTCGAGCTTGAGCACCATGCCGTTCTTGAGGTCGTTCGTGGATGCCACGGTTGCGGTATCTCCTGGACTGGTGGAACCAGAAAGTGCGGTGCGCCCGGCTAGAGCGCGAGCAGCTCTTTGGTCGTAATGGTGAGTAGCTCGGGTCCGCCGTCCGCCTCGGGGCGGACGACGAGCGTGTCATCGATCCGGACGCCGCCGCGGCCCGGGAGGTGTACCCCGGGATCTACGGTGACCGGCACGCAAGCGTCCAGTTTACCCATTGCCGAAGGTGTCAGCCGAGGGTCCTCGTCGTTTTCGAGTCCCACGCCGTGTCCGATCCGCGGTCCGACACGATCACCGTGCCCCGCGGCCTCCAGCACCACCCGCGCGGCGCGGTCCACGTCCCGGCAGGGCGTGCCCGGCGCGAGCGCCTCCCGGCCCGCCCGCTGGGCGGCGAACACCTGGTCGTAGAGCTCGATCTGCCAGTCCGCCGGGCTGGTGCCGATCACGAAGGTCCGCCCGATCTCGCTGCGGTAGCCGCGGTAGTCCGCGCCGACGCACACGCTCAGGAAGTCGCCCTCCTCCACGCGGCGGTCGCTCGGCAGGTGCCCGGCCAGACCCGAGTTCGGCCCGGTGCCGACGGAGGTGGGGAACGCCGGGCCCGTGGCGCCGTGGTCGACCAGCCGCCGCTCCAGCTCCAGCGCGAGGTGCCGCTCGGTGCGCCCGACCAGGATCGACTCCAGCAGCTCCCCCAGGGCCTGGTCGGCGATCTCCGCGGCGATGCGCAGGGAGGAGATCTCCTCGTCGTCCTTGACCAGCCGCTGCTGCTCCACGGCGGGGCCCAGGTCCGTCAGGCGCAGCCGGGGCGCGACGGACTGCAGGGCGCGGTGGCGGGAGACCGTCAGGTGGTGCTCCTCCACGGCCAGCGAGCCGGCCCCGGCGACCGCGGCCCGCTCGGCGCCGGCGACGGCCGGGTCGCCGTCGGCCCCGTCCAGCACGACGACGCGCAGATCCTCCGCGGGCCGGGCGACGGCAGGGGTGCCGCAGGGGTCGCCGGGACACAGGAGGACGTCCTGGCCGGGGCACACGAGCAGCGCCGCCCCGGCCGGGGCGGCGCCGGCCAGATAGCGGACGTTGGCGTTCCCGGAGACCAGGGCGGCCTCGCTCCCGGCCGCGTGACAGCGCTCGCGCAGCCGGGCGCGGCGTGCCGCGTACACCTCGGACATGTCTCCGAGCGTACGGCCGGGCTCCGCGGGCGGCCGTCCCAGCGCGTCCGACCGGGCAGCGGGGCCCGCGTCCGCTCGGGCCGGGCGCCGGGCGCCGGGCGCCGGGCCCGTCAGCAGCCGGGCGGGCCGGCCAGCGAGCGGGCGACGACCTCGTCCAGGAGGCGGGCGGTGGTGGTGACGTCCTGCTGGGAGTTGTCGATGATGGGCAGGCCCGAGCCGTACCAGCCGGCCATCCGGCCGTGGATGCGGGCGACCTCCTCGTCGCCGAGGCGGCGGTTGCCCGTGCGCTCGGCGTTGCGCTCCAGGACGACCTCCAGGCCCGGGAGCAGGACGACGGGCAGCAGGCCCGGGCCCACGTGGCGCTTCCAGCCGCCCAGGCCGACGGCGGGCCGGTCGGGGAAGACGGCGTCGTCGAGGATGCAGGAGATGCCGTTGGCGAGGAAGTTGCGCGCGGCGAAGCCGCAGGTGCGGCGAGCGAGGCGGTACTGCGCCTCGGAGTGGTCGTTCCAGCCGGACTGCGGGTCGGCGAAGCCGGAGCGCACCCACTCGCGGACGTCGTCGAGGCTGACGTGGGCGGTGGGCACGCGACGGGTGTCCGCCCAGTGCCGGGCCACGGTGGTCTTCCCGGCGCCGGCCGGGCCGATGAGGAGCACGGCGACGGCGGCGTGGGCGGGATCGACGGGCTGTGCGGCGGGCACGGGGGCGCCCTGCGGAAGCATGAGGTGGCCCGTGGCGTCGGCGGGCGGCGGCTGGGGCGGCGCCTGCGGGGGCGGCGAGGCGGGCCAGCCGGGGGCCGGGACCGCGGCGGGCGGGGCGGCGGGGACCGGCGGGACGGGCGGTACGGGGTGGGACCCCATCGGCGGGTGGCCGCCGGGCCGGCTGCCCGGCCCCTGCCCAGGGGGCGGTGGCAGCGGCGCTCCCACTGCGTGCTGCATCCGGTGGCACTCCGTCTCGTGCGGGCGACTGGCGCGTGGTGAAGGGCCGCGGGGCCGGCCAGGAGGGGAGAGTACCGGAGAGTACCGGGCCCGCCCCCCTTGCCCCGGCCGCCGTGGGGTGAACGGCCGGGGAAGGCGGGAAGTGCCCGAAGTGGGCGGAATCTACCGGGAAACGAGCCGGGAGCCGGCCGGGGCGTCAGGCGCCCGCGCCCGGGAGTTCCTCGGCCAGGGCCCGCAGCGCGAGCCGGTAGGAGCCGATGCCGAAGCCCGCGACGGTGCCGCTGGCGACGGCCGCGATCACCGAGGTGTGGCGGAACTCCTCGCGGGCGTACGGGTTGGAGATGTGCACCTCGATGAGCGGCGCGGTGCGCTGGGCGGCCGCGTCGCGCATGGCGTACGAGTAGTGCGTGAACGCACCGGGGTTGATGACGACCGGGACCGACCCGTCGGCGGCCTCGTGCAGCCAGCGGACCAGCTCGCCCTCGTCGTTGGTCTCGCGCACCTCGACGGCGAAGCCGAGCTCGCCGCCGAGCCGGGTGCACTCCTCGACCAGGCCCTTGTAGGACGTGGAGCCGTAGACGTCGGGCTCGCGGGAGCCGAGACGGCCGAGGTTGGGGCCGTTCAGCACGAGGACCCGGCGCGCCCGGCCCTCCCCCGCCCCGCTCACGCGGCGATCTCCGCGTGTGCGGCCAGCAGCATCGCCGGGTCGGGGCCCTCCAGGACCGTGGGCTTGGCGAGGCCGTCGAGGACGATGAAGCGCAGCAGGTCGCCGCGGGACTTCTTGTCGACCTTCATGGTCTCCACCAGCTTGGGCCACTGGTCGCCGCGGTAGGTGACCGGCAGGCCCACGGAGGTGAGGATCGCCCTGTGACGGTCGGCCGTCGTGTCGTCGAGGCGGCCGGCGATGCGGCCGAGCTCGGCGGCGAAGACCATGCCCACGGCGACCGCCGCGCCGTGGCGCCAGTTGTAGCGCTCGTTCTTCTCGATGGCGTGGGCGAGGGTGTGGCCGTAGTTGAGGATCTCGCGCCGGCCGGACTCCTTGAGGTCGCCGGAGACGACCTCCGCCTTGACCCGGATCGAGCGCTCGATCAGCTCGGCGGTGTGCGGCCCGGAGGGGGTGCGGGCGGCCTCGGGGTCCGCCTCGATCAGGTCGAGGATGACCGGGTCGGCGATGAAGCCGGCCTTGATGATCTCGGCGAGACCGCTGACGTAGTCGTTGACCGGCAGCGAATCCAGCGCGGCCAGGTCGCACAGGACGCCGGCCGGCGGGTGGAAGGCGCCGACGAGGTTCTTGCCCTCGGCGGTGTTGATGCCGGTCTTGCCGCCGACGGCGGCGTCGACCATGGCCAGCACGGTGGTGGGCACGGCGATCCAGCGCACTCCGCGCAGCCACGTGGCGGCGACGAAGCCGGCGAGGTCCGTGGTGGCGCCGCCGCCCACGCCGACGATGACGTCGGTGCGGGTGAAGTTGGTCTGGCCCAGCGCCTTCCAGCAGTAGGCCGCGACCTCGACGGTCTTGGACTCCTCCGCGTTGGGCAGCTGGATCGCGATGGCCTCGTAGCCCTGCGCGGCCAGGTCCTGGCGAATGGCCTCGCCCGTCTCGGCGAGGGCCTCGGGGTGGAGCACGGCGACCCGCTTGGCCTTGGTGCCGATGAGGCCGGGCAGCTCGCCCAGCAGCTGTCGTCCGACCAGGACCTCGTACGGGTCGGTGCCCGCGCTGCCGGCGACCTGGATGCGGGTGGGGGCGTCGGTCATGCGTTCCTCACTGCGTGGTGTCCTGTGTGCGGTCCCGCGGAGCCGGCGCCAGGTCCAGGGCGGCCAGCACCGCGTCGGCGACCTCGTCCGGCGTGCGGCCGCCGGTGGCGACGGTGGCCCGGGCGACCTCCGTGTAGAGGGGGCGGCGGGCCTCCATCAGCTCGCGCCAGCGCTGCCGCGGGTTGACCGCGAGCAGCGGGCGCGGGGCGTCGAGGCCGACGCGCCGTACGGCGTCGGCCAGCTCGACGTCGAGGAAGACCACCGGCAGCCCCGCAAGGAGGGCACGGGTGCCGTCGTCCATGATCGCGCCACCGCCGAGGGAGAGCACACCCGCGTGCCCGGCGACGGCCGCGCGCACGGCCTGCCGCTCCAGCTCGCGGAAGTGCGGCTCGCCCTCGTCGATGAAGATCTCCGGAATGGGCTTGCCCGCCGTCTTCTCGATGTCGGCGTCGGTGTCGCGGTAGCCGGTGCCCAGCCGCTGCGCGAGCAGGGCACCGATGGTGGACTTGCCGGCTCCCGGCGGGCCCACCAGCACGACGACGGGCGTGGTCACTTGATGGCCAGGTTCTCGAGGTAGCCCTGGACGTTGCGGCGGGTCTCCGCGACGTTGTCGCCGCCGAACTTCTCCGCCACGGCGTCGGCCAGGACGAGGGCGACCATCGCCTCGGCGACGATGCCGGCGGCCGGGACCGCGCAGACGTCGGAGCGCTGGTGGTGGGCCTGGGCGGCCTCGCCGGTGGTCACGTCGACCGTGCGCAGGGCGCGCGGCACGGTGGCGATCGGCTTCATCGCCGCGCGGACGCGCAGCAGCTCGCCCGTGGTCAGACCGCCCTCGGTGCCGCCGGAGCGGCCGGAGGTGCGGCGGATGCCGTCCTCGGTGGAGACGATCTCGTCGTGGGCCTGGGAGCCCGGCACCCGGGCCAGCTCGAAGCCGTCGCCGACCTCGACGCCCTTGATCGCCTGAATGCCCATCAGGGCGGCGGCCAGGCGCGCGTCCAGACGGCGGTCCCAGTGCACGTGCGAGCCCAGGCCGACGGGCACGCCGTAGGCCAGGACCTCGACGACGCCGCCGAGCGTGTCGCCGTCCTTGTGGGCCTGGTCGATCTCGGCGACCATCGCCTTGCTCGCCGCCTCGTCCAGGCAGCGGACCGGGTCGGCGTCGAGCTTCTCCACGTCCGAGGGCGTGGGGTAGACGCCGAGCGGGGCCTTGGCCGCCGCCAGCTCGATGACGTGGGAGACGATCTCGATGCCCGTCGTCTCCTTCAGGTAGGAGCGGGCGACGGCGCCGAGCGCGACGCGGGCGGCGGTCTCGCGCGCGGAGGCGCGCTCCAGGATCGGGCGCGCCTCGTCGATCCCGTACTTCTGCATGCCCGCCAGGTCGGCGTGGCCGGGGCGGGGGCGGGTCAGCGGGGCGTTGCGGGCCATCGTCGCCAGCTCCTCCGGGTCCACCGGATCGGCCGCCATGACCTTCTCCCACTTCGGCCACTCGGTGTTGCCCACCATGACCGCGACCGGGGAGCCCATCGTCAGACCGTGGCGCACGCCGCCGAGGAAGGTGACCTCGTCCCGCTCGAACTTCATGCGCGCGCCGCGGCCGTAGCCGAGCCGCCGGCGGGCCAGGTGGTCCGCCACCATGTCCGTGGTGATGGGGACACCGGCGGGCAGGCCCTCCAGCGTCGCCACGAGTGCCGGACCATGCGACTCACCGGCAGTCAGCCAGCGCAACCTGCTCAACGGGACTCCTCTTGCTCGCGCGCCTCGGATCTAGCGGCGTCCGGGTGCGCGGCCCCGGCCCGCCACTCCTGATCCTCCCATGCCGCGGGCCCCGGACCGCCCTCCGGTCCGCGTTGTGGAAAGGACTGAGTCAGGTCCTGGACAGCAGATGGCCGGATCGCGTCAGCCGCGGGCGGCCAGGGCCGCCTCGCCGGCGGCGCGCATGGCGGCCAGCGGGGCCCGCGGGCAGCCGGTCATCCGCTCGACCTGGAGCACGGCCTGGTGAACCAGCAGGTCCAGGCCCCCGAGGACCGCGCCGCCGCGCGCGGACCAGGCCGCGGCCAGCGGGGTGGGCCAGGGCTCGTAGAGCACGTCGAAGAGGGCGCCGGGACGCTCCGGGACGGCACCGGCGAGCGCGTCGGCGGCCCCGGCCGGCGTCGTGGCGATGACCAGCGGGGCGGTGAGGGCCTCCGCGGCGCGCGACCAGTCCGCGGTGCGGACGGCCACGCCGAGCCGCTCGCCCCACTCGCGCATCTCGGCGGCGCGGGCCTCGCTGCGGACGTAAACGGTGACCTCGCCGGTGCAGATCCCGGCGAGGGCGGCGAGGGCCGAGGACGCGGTGGCACCGGCGCCCAGCACGGCGGCCGAGCCGACCTCGGTCACGCCGCGCTCGCGCAGGGCCGCGGCGATGCCGGGGATGTCGGTGTTGTCACCGAGACGGCGGCCGTCCTCTGTGAACACGACGGTGTTGACGGCCTCGACGGAGGCGGCCGTGTCGCTGACCTCGTCGAGCAGCGGGATCACCGCCCGCTTGAGCGGCATGGTCAGGGACAGCCCCGCCCAGCTGCCGTCCAGCCCGCCGAGGAACCCGGGCAGCGCGGCCTCGTCCACCTCGAAGCGGTCGTAGGTCCACTCCCCCAGGCCCAGCTCCGCGTACGCGGCGCGGTGCAGGACCGGGGAGAGCGAGTGGGCGATCGGCGAGCCGAGTACGGCCGCGCGGCGGTGCTCCTCGGGCCGGCTCACTGCGACTTCCTGCTCTTGTTGAACTCGTCCACGAGCTTCTGGTGCTCCTGCAGGTTCTTGGTGAACGTCGTCTTCTCCTTGATGGAGACGAAGTAGTACCAGTCGCCCGGCTCCGGGTCCATGGCCGCCTTGAGGGCCTGTTCGCCGGGGTTGCCGATGGGGCCGGGGGGCAGGCCCTTGTAGAAGTACGTGTTGTACGGGTGGTCGAGGGCCCGGATCTGCTTGGGGCTGAGGTCCAGCTTGCTCTGGTTCTTGACGTAGTTGTACGTCGAGTCGAACTCCAGCTTGCCGTTCGTCTCGGTGTTGGTGGGCTTCAGGCGGTTGTAGATGACCCGCGCCATCTTGCGGAAGTCGTCGTGCGTCATACCCTCGGCGTTGACGAGGCTGGCCACGGTGATCAGCTGGAGCGGGGACTTCAGGCCCAGTTCGCGGGCCTTGCCCTCCAGGTCCTGCTTGGCGTAGTTCTCGTTCGCCCGGGCGACCATCTGCTTGAGGATGGTCTCCGGCTTGGTGCCC
Organism: Streptomyces telluris; assembly: GCF_024519335.1. Taxonomy (NCBI): domain Bacteria; kingdom Bacillati; phylum Actinomycetota; class Actinomycetes; order Kitasatosporales; family Streptomycetaceae; genus Streptomyces; species Streptomyces telluris. The sequence continues at coordinate 79,681 of NZ_JANIID010000019.1, read as the reverse complement.
TTGCCCGCGCTGTACTGCGAGGGGAAGAGGAAGCCCTCCAGCGGGTCCTTGATCTTCGGGTCGGTGTTGGCCCACGCGGGCAGCCCGAGGCTCTTCGCCTGGTTCTTCGCGACGCCCTCGGTGGTGCCGGCGGCGAGGCCGAGCTTCTCGTCGATGGCCGCGTAGACCTGGACGGCACGCCGGCCCTCGGCGATGGTCAGGAAGTTGGCCGCGTTGGTCATCATCTCGACGGCCGCGGCGCCCGACATCTCCTTGCGCAGGGTGTAGGTGCCGGCCTGGATGGCCTTGCCCTTGGGGTTCTTGCCCGCGGCCTCGGTGAAGGCGCCCACGCTCTTGACGACGCCCGCCTCGTGCAGCACCCGGCCCATCGCGGTCAGGCTGGAGTCCTTGGGGATCTCGACCCGCACCTCGCCGCTGCCCTGGCCCTCGTAGTCGGGCGCGGCGGCGAAATGCGTCTGCCAGTAGTCGTAGGCGAAGTAGCCGCCACCGCCCACGACGCCGATGAGCGCGACGGCGACCACCAGGCAGGCGGTGCCGCTGCGGCGCTTGTTCTTCTTGGGCTTCTTGCCCTTGCCACGGCGGTCGCGGGAGCGGGAGCGCTCCTCGCGGGGCTCGTCGTCCTCGGCCTCGTCGTCGGCCGCGGGCTCGCCGTCCCGATCGCCGGGGCGGCCCGTGGCGGGGGGCAGGTCGTCGAAGAGGGAGATCTTCTCCTCGTCGGGCTCGGACCACTCCTGCTGCGGCTGGTAGCCCTGGTGCTGCGGCTGCTGCGGCGCCTGGTGGGCCTGCTGCTCGGGCACCTGGGGCTGCTGATGCCCCGGCTGGGCGTGCGGCTGCCGGCCGTGCGGCTGCTGCGGATGCTGGTGTTGCGGATGCTGGGGCTGGGGCTGCTGATAGCCGCCCGGCGTGCCGTAGTAATCGCCCTGGCCGCCGCCGTACGTGCCGCCGCCCTGCGGCTGCCCGTACTGCTGCTGGCCGCCCTGCGACTGCCCGCCCTGCGAGGGGTCCCAGCCGTACTGCTGCTGGCCGTGACCGTACTGAGGCTGCTGCGACTGCTGCGGATGCTGCTGCTGTCCGCTGTAGCCCTGGTCCCCGTACAGCGGGTCGTCAGGATGCCACGGTTGGGAGCCGGAGCCCCGGCCGTACTCAGTCATCGATCCCCTAGAGCCGCGCAGCGGCAGCAGGTGGGCGCTCGGAGGAGCGCGGTTCCCAGTCGCCCGGCCGTCGTCGGAGACGACAGCCGGGCGGCTGCCATGTTCAGCGCGGAACGTTACCGTACTGCGATCAGATGACCACTTCGACGGTCTCGCCCGGAGCCCTGCCGGAGACCTTCTCGGTCTCCAGCGCGTTCTGCAGGATGACGACCGCGGCCGCCTGGTCGACCACGGACCGGCCCTTCTTCGAGCTGACGCCCGAAGCGCGCAGGCCCTGCGTGGCCGTGACCGTCGTCATCCGCTCGTCCACGAGGCGCACCGGCACGGGCGCCACACGGCGCGCCATCTCCTTGGCGAAGGTGCGCACCTTGGCCGCGGCCGGCCCCTCCCCTCCTTTGAGGGAACGGGGCAGGCCGACGACGACCTCGATCGGCTCGTACTCCGCGACGATCTCCACGAGCCGCTTGTGGGCCTTGGGGATGTCACGCCCCGGCACCGTCTCCACCGGCGTGGCGAGGATCCCGTCGGGGTCGCACGAGGCGACCCCGATCCGGGCGTCCCCGACGTCGACGGAGATGCGTCTTCCTCGGCGCACGGGGATCAGGCCGCCTCGGCCACGAGGCGCTCGACGGCGGCCATGGCCTCGTCGACGGCCTCGGGGTTCTGGCCGCCGCCCTGGGCGACGTCGGGCTTGCCGCCACCGCCGCCGCCGAGGGTCTTGGCGGCCGTACGGACCAGGTCGCCGGCCTTGAGACCGCGCTCGCGGGCGGCCTCGTTGGTGGCGATGACCGTCAGCGGGCGGCCGTTGGCCACGGTGAACAGGGCCACGACGGCCGGGCGGCCGCCGTTGATGCGGCTGCGCACGTCGAGGACGAGCTTGCGCAGGTCGTCGGCGCCGGTGCCGTCCGGGACGCGGCCGGTGACCAGGGCGGTGCCGTGCACGTCCTTGGCGCCCTCGGCCAGGCCCGCGGCGGCCTGGAGGACCTTCTCGGCGCGGAAGCGCTCGATCTCCTTCTCGGCGTCCTTGAGCTTGGCGAGCATCCCGGAGATCTTCTCCGGCAGCTCCTCCGGGCGGCCCTTGACGAGCTCCTGGAGCTGGGCGACGACCGTGTGCTCCTTGGCCAGGAAGTTGTAGGCGTCGACGCCGACGAGGGCCTCGACACGGCGCACGCCGGAGCCGATCGACGACTCGCCCAGCAGCTTCACCAGACCCAGCTGGGCGGTGTTGCCCACGTGGGTGCCGCCGCACAGCTCCTTGGAGAAGTCGCCGATGGTCACGACGCGCACGCGCTCGCCGTACTTCTCGCCGAACTCGGCGATGGCGCCGGCCTTCTTGGCCTCGTCCAGGCTCATCACCTCGGCCTGCACGTCGAGCTCCCGGGAGAGGACCTCATTGATGCGCTGCTCGACGTCGGTCAGCACGGTGCCGGGCACGGCGGCCGGCGAGCCGAAGTCGAAGCGGAAGCGGCCCGGCGAGTTCTCCGAGCCGGCCTGGGCGGCCGTCGGGCCGAGCGCGTCGCGCAGGGCCTGGTGGGTGAGGTGGGTGGCCGAGTGGGCGCGGGCGATGGCCCGGCGGCGCGTGACGTCGATCGCGGCGTAGGCGGAGGCACCGACGGTGACCTCGCCGACCTGGACGACGCCCTTGTGGACGTGCACGCCCGGCACGGGCTTCTGCACGTCGCGGATCTCGATCACGGCACCGGTGTCGAGCTTGATGCGGCCGGTGTCGGCCAGCTGGCCGCCGCCCTCCGCGTAGAAGGGGGTGCGGTCCAGGATGACCTCGACGTCGTCGCCCTCGGTGGCGGCCGGCGAGGGCAGGCCGTCGACGAGGAGACCGACGATCGTGGACTCGTTCTCATTGCGGGTGTAGCCGGTGAACTCGGTCTCGCCCGCGGTGTCGGCGACCTCGCGGTAGGCGGACAGGTCGGCGTGACCGGTCTTCTTGGCCTTGGCGTCGGCCTTGGCGCGCTCCCGCTGCTCCTTCATCAGGCGGCGGAAGCCCTCCTCGTCCACGGAGAGGCCCTGCTCGGCGGCCATCTCCAGGGTGAGGTCGATCGGGAAGCCCCAGGTGTCGTGGAGCAGGAACGCCTTGTCGCCGGCCAGGACCTTGCCGCCGGAGGCCTTGGTCTCCGTCACGGCGGTGTCGAGGATGTTGGTGCCGGCCTTCAGCGTCTTGAGGAAGGCGGCCTCCTCGGCGAGGGCGACGGTCTCGATGCGCTTGCGGTCCGTCTCCAGCTCCGGGTACTGCAGGCCCATCGTCTTGATGACGACGTCGAGGAGCTCGGCCACGACGGGGCCGGTGGCGCCCATCAGGCGCATGTTGCGGATGGCGCGGCGCATGATGCGGCGCAGGACGTAGCCGCGGCCCTCGTTGCCGGGGGTGACGCCGTCGCCGATGAGCATGGTGGAGGTGCGCATGTGGTCGGCGACCACGCGCAGCGAGACGTCGGTGTCCCGGGCGGCGCCGTAGCGCACGCCCGTCAGCTCGGTGGCCTTGTCCATGACGACGCGCAGGGTGTCGGTCTCGTACATGTTCTGCACGCCCTGCAGGATCATGGCGAGGCGCTCGAGGCCGAGACCGGTGTCGATGTTCTTCGACGGCAGCTCCCCGAGGATCGGGAAGTCCTCCTTGCCGTCGCCGGCACCGCGCTCGTACTGCATGAAGACCAGGTTCCAGATCTCCACGTAGCGCTCGTCGTTGACGGCCGGGCCGCCCTCGGCGCCGAACTCCGGGCCCCGGTCGTAGTTGATCTCGGAGCACGGGCCGCACGGGCCGGGCACGCCCATGGACCAGTAGTTGTCCTTCTTGCCCAGGCGCTGGATCCGCTCGGCGGGCACGCCGACGACGTCGCGCCAGATGCGCTCGGCCTCGTCGTCCTCGAGGTAGACGGTGATCCAGAGCTTCTCCGGCTCCAGGCCGAAGCCGCCGTCCGCCACGGGAGTCGTGAGCAGCTCCCAGGCGAGCTTGATGGCGCCTTCCTTGAAGTAATCGCCGAAGGAGAAGTTGCCGCACATCTGGAAGAACGTGCCGTGGCGGGTGGTCTTGCCGACCTCTTCGATGTCCGGCGTGCGGACGCACTTCTGCACGCTGGTGGCGCGCGTGAAGGGCGGCTTGACCTCGCCGAGGAAGTACGGCTTGAAGGGCACCATGCCCGCGGGGACCAGGAGCAGGGTCGGGTCGTCCGCGATGAGCGACGCCGACGGCACGACGGTGTGCCCACGCTCCTCGAAGAAGCGCAGCCAGCGCCTGCGGATTTCAGCCGACTCCATCAGTGGTCCTCTTTCCGGGTGTACGAGTGGTAGGTGTGCTGCGGGTCGATCGCCACGAGGTGGCGCTGGCCGGGGAGCGCGCGGTGCTCGGGCGCGGGCGGCGCGGCCGTGAGGCCGAGCGCGTCCTTGAGCGCCGCTTCCCGGTGCGCCATGCCGTCGCGGACGTCCAGCGCGAAGAGCTTGACCTTGCGCCCGGCGATGACCGCGCGGTCCGCGGCCTGCAGGGCCAGGCTCTCCGGGGTGAGCTTGGCGAGCTTCCGGTTGACCTTGGTGGTGGCCCAGACACCGGCTGCTACACCGGTCGTGAACCAGAAGGTGCGGCGGAACATTCCTGGGTCAACCCTTCCCACGGGTGCGGCGGCCGGCGCGTGCGGACGGCAGGGGGCGGCCGCCGGCCTTGCCGACGAAGACGGAGCGCTCCGGCTCGGGAGCGGCCTTGCGGCCCATCGCCCGCCGCACGCCGTAGCCGAAGGCGGCGACCTTGACCAGCGGGCCGCCGAAGGCGGAGGAGACGGTCGAGGAGAGCGCCGAGGCGTTCGCCGTGACCTCCTGGACGTCCGCGGCGATCGAGTCGACGCGGGCGAGCTGGGTGTGCGCGGAACGGACCGTCGCCGAGGCGTCGGCGAGGAGCGGCACGGCCTGCTCGGTGACGTCCGCGACCAGCCTGGTGGCCGCCTTGAGCGTCTGTGCGAGCCGCACCAGCACCAAGGCGATGAAGGACACCAGAATGGCCCAGAAGACGGCCACGAGGATCCCGGCCACCTCTCCACCGGACACGATGCACCCGCTCCCTAGCTGGTCTTCGTCGCTTTCTGTACCTGCCCGGCTGTGTTTCTGGGCAGGTACTGACCTTATCGCGCCGGGCATCGGGGCCCGTACCGCATTTGCCGCCGTCGGCGCCGCGGGGGCGCACCCCGGTCCCGGAAACGCGGCAGCCCGCCGTCTCGCAGGCCACGAGGGCCGGGGAGACAGCGGGCTGAGCGTGAAAGGAAGAGCTACGCGTGCTGGATCAGCGGGCGTAGTACTCGACGACGAGCTGCTCGTCGCAGATGACCGGAACTTCCTTGCGGTTGGGCAGGCGGTCCAGGCGGAAGGCCAGGGCGCCCAGGTTGACCTGCAGGTAGCGCGGGGTCTCACCGTCGGCGGCGAAGCCACCGGCGCGGGCGACCTCGAACAGCGGCTTGCTGCGGCTGCGCTCGCGGACCATCACGACGTCGTTCGGGGCGACGCGGAAGGACGGCTTGTCGACCTTGCCACCGTTGACCTCGATGTGGCCGTGGACGACCATCTGGCGGGCCTGGTAGATGGTGCGGGCGATGCCCGAACGCAGGACGAGGGCGTCGAGGCGGCGCTCGAGCTCGACCACCAGGGCCTCGCCGGTCTTGCCCTCGGCCTTGCGGGCGCGGTCGTAGGCGCGGACCATCTGGCGCTCGCTGATGTCGTACTGGGCGCGCAGACGCTGCTTCTCGAGCAGACGGACCTTGTAGTCGCTGTTCTGCTTGCGGCCACGGCCGTGCTCGCCCGGCGGGTAGGGGCGGGCCTCGAAGTACTTGACGGCCTTCGGGGTCAGCGCAATGCCGAGCGCACGAGACTTCTTGACCTTGGGACGCGACTGGTTAGGCACGTTCTCCAGACCTCCGAAATAGGTTAGGTTAGGCTTACCTTACTCAAGGAGATCGCATGTCTCGCCCGGGGAACACCAGTCACATCACGGACAGCACGCAGAAGACGGACGCTCTTGATGGCGCCGACGTGACGGAGGTCCGATCAGATCGTGGTCAGCCGCGTCCCAGCGGACTTGAAATCGCGCGGATGCCGTCAGCAGCCGAGCGCACACGAACTCTCGTACAGAGTACATGCTCCGCGGTACTGCTGATCCCCGGGGCCTCCGTCACCCGCCCCGACCAGCTGATGCCTGAGGCGCGCAGCGTCGGCCCCGACGGCGAGATCTTCCTGGTCTTCCCCTCCGACAGCCCGGCCGTGCGGGCCGCGACCCACGCCCAGGACGACGAACTGGCCGCCGTCCTGGAGCTCACCGACGTGGCCCCGGTCTCCGTGCCCAACCGCATCCGCGGCCGCGCCTGGGTCTCCGGCTGGGTCACCTGCGTCCCCGGTGTCACCGAGCCCGGCCGCATGATGGTGCGCCTGGAGGTCGGCGAGGCGAGCGTGGACGACCTGTGGGGCGCGGAGGACGTGGAACCGGAGGAATTCGCCCGGGCCCATCCCGACCCGCTCGTCTGCCACGAGGCCGAGCTGCTGCAACACCTGCATTCCGGCCACGGCGACCAGGTTCGCGCGCTCTACACGCTCCTCGGCGAGCGGGCCGAGGACGTGCGCCGCGCGGGCGATCAGGCGGTGCCGCTGGCGCTGGACCGCTTCGGGCTGCGCGTGCGCTTCACCCGTGCGGGCGGCGGGGCGCCGGCGGACCGGTCCTTCGACGCGCGCTTCGAGTTCCCGGAGCCCGTCCGCGACGTGGTCGGCCTGCGCCGGGCGATGCACACGCTGTTCGAGGCGGCGGCCGAATAGATGCCGGGCAGGGTCCGGCCCCGCCGGACACCACCACGGGGGTTACGCGCCGTCGCGGCGGATCCAAGGTGCTCGGCCGGCACCTTGGATCCGCCGCGACGGCGAGACGCCGAAGGGCCGAAGGGGCCTGTCCGGCGGTGCCGGACCCTGATCAACCCTGCTGCTCCCCCCGCAGGCGGGGGCGAACCCGGTCCACCACGTCCGCGTAGCGGGCCTCCGCCCCGTACCGCGTGGGCGCGTAGTACTGCTTGCCCCGGACGGCATCCGGCGCGTACTGCTGTGCGGCAATGCCGCCCGCCACGTCGTGCGGATACACATACCCCTGCGCGTGCCCCAGCTTCTCCGCACCCTTGTAGTGCCCGTCCCGCAGGTGCGGCGGCACCGGCCCGGCGAGGCCCGCCCGGACGTCCGCGAGGGCGGCGTCGATGGCGAGGTACGCGGCGTTGGACTTCGGCGCCAGGGCCAGTGCGATGGCGACCTGGCTCAGGGTGATCCGCGCCTCGGGGAAGCCGATCAGCGCCACCGCCTGCGCACCGGCGACCGCCGTCTGCAGGGCCGTCGGGTCGGCCAGGCCGATGTCCTCGCTCGCGGAGATCATCAGCCGGCGCGCGATGAACCTCGGGTCCTCGCCCGCTTCGATCATGCGGGCCAGATAGTGCAGCGTGGCGTCGACGTCCGAGCCGCGGATCGACTTGATCAGGGCGCTCGCGACGTCGTAGTGCTGGTCGCCGTCGCGGTCGTACTTCACCGCCGCCCGGTCGACCGAGTCCTCCAGCGTCTCCAGGGTGATCTCGGCGTCGCCCTTGGCGATGGCGGAGCCGGCGCCGGCCTCCAGGGCCGTGAGGGCGCGGCGGGCGTCGCCGCCGGCGATCCGCAGCAGATGCGCCTCGGCGTCCCCCGGCAGGGTCACCGCACCGCCGAGCCCGCGCTCGTCGGTGAGGGCGCGGTGCAGCAGCCCCCGCAGGTCGTCGTCGGTGAGGGCCTGCAGCGTCAGCAGGAGGGAGCGCGACAGCAGCGGCGAGATGATCGAGAAGTAGGGGTTCTCCGTGGTGGCCGCGATGAGCGTGACCCAGCGGTTCTCCACGGCGGGCAGCAGGGAGTCCTGCTGGGCCTTGCTGAAGCGGTGGATCTCGTCCAGGAAGAGCACCGTCTCCTTGCCGTAGCCGCCGGAGGCACGGCGCGCTCCGTCGATGACGGCCCGCACCTCCTTGACGCCGGCGGTGATGGCGGAGAGCTCCACGAAGCGCTTGTTGGTGGCCTGGCTGACGACGTACGCGAGGGTCGTCTTGCCGATGCCGGGCGGGCCCCAGAGGATCACCGAGGAGGGGCCGGCCGGGCCGCCGCTGCCCTCCCCCACCAGCCTCCGCAGCGGGCTGCCGGGCTTGAGCAGATGCCCCTGCCCCACGACCTCGTCGAGCGTGCGGGGGCGCATGCGCACGGCCAGGGGACTGCTCGCCGGGTCTTTCTCCTGGCGGTCCTCTGCGGCGGCGGTGAACAGGTCTGGCTCCACGTTCGAAACCCTATGCCACGGCACTGACAAGGCCGCCGGACCAGGGGTCCGGCGGCCTTGATCGAGCCAGGTGCGGGGGCGGTCAGGCGGTGCCGCCCGTCCAGAAGTCCCACCACCGGGTGAGGATCAGCATGCCGATGATGCCGACCCACAGCACCGGGACCACCCAGTGGAACTCCAGGACCGCGCGGCGCGGGCCGTCCGGCAGCGGGATGAAGCCGTGCCGGATGTTCTGCACGGTCACGTACCAGAACATGAAGATCGTGGCGACCCAGGCCAGGCAGCACCACAGGCACAGCGACCCGATGACGTACAGCGACTGGTACTGCAGCCAGGTGCAGAAGCCCACGCCGAAGAGCGTGCCGGCCTGCATGCCGAGCCAGTACCAGCGGGGCAGGCGGGCGCCGGAGAGCACCGCCAGGCCGATCGCGATGATCGCGCCGTAGCAGACGAGCCCCAGCATCGGGTTGGGGAACCCGAAGGCGTGGGCCTGCTCGCTCTCCATGATGTTGCCGCAGGAGACGATCGGGTTGAGGCTGCACCCGGGGGTGAAGGTCTTCCCGACCGCCTTGGCCTCAAGGATCTTGTTCTTGTCGATCGTGATGACCCAGGCGGCGAGCAGCCCCAGCGCACCCGTGATGACGAGCAGCAGCGCGAACGCGCGGCTGCCGCCGGCGGCGCCTGCCGCGGGGCCGTCCCGCTCCTCGCCGTCGGTGTCGGAGCGGTCGAGTGCCGAAGTGGTCATAGCGCCGTTGATCCCATCAGTCGGTCCCTGGCGCCCATTCTGCACCAGAGGACATGCAATCAGCCCTGCTTGGCCAGGACTTCGCCCACGACGTCGGTGAGGGCGACGGCCTTCTGCTCGCCGCTCTCCAGGTCCTTGAGCTGCACGTTGCCCTCGGCCAGGTCGCGCTCGCCGGCGATGACCGCGAAGCGGGCGCCGGAGCGATTGGCCGACTTCATCGCGTTCTTCAGGCCCTTGCCGCCGAACGCGAAGTCGGTGGCGACGCCGTTGCGGCGCAGCTCGGTGACCACGCCGAAGAGGACCTTGCGGGCCTCCTCGCCCAGCGGGACCGCGTAGACGTCGGTCGGCGAGGGCAGGTCGAGCGCGATGCCCTCGGCCTCCAGGGCGAGGACCGTGCGGTCCACGCCGAGCGCCCAGCCGACGGACGGCAGCGCGGGGCCGCCGATCATCTCGGACAGGCCGTCGTAACGGCCGCCGCCGCCCACCGCGGACTGCGAGCCGAGGCCGTCGTGGACGAACTCGAAGGTGGTGCGGGTGTAGTAGTCGAGGCCGCGGACGAGCTTGGGGTCGTCCTCGAAGTCGACGCCCGCGGCGGTCAGCAGCTCGCGCACCTGGTCGTGGTAGGCCTTGCAGGCCTCGCACAGGTGATCGCGGAAGAGCGGGGCGCCGACGAGCTGCTTCTGGACGTCCTCGCGCTTGTCGTCCAGGACGCGCAGCGGGTTGATCTCGATGCGGCGGCGGGTGTCCTCGTCCAGCTCCAGGCCGCGCAGGAAGTCCTGCAGGGCGGCGCGGTAGACGGGGCGGCACTCCTTGTCGCCGAGCGAGTTCAGCAGGAGGCGGAAGTTCTGCAGGCCGAGCGACTTGTAGGCGTCGACGGCCAGGATGATCAGCTCGGCGTCCAGCGCCGGGTCCTCGGCGCCGATGGCCTCCGCGCCGACCTGCGAGAAGTGGCGGTAGCGGCCCTTCTGCGGGCGCTCGTAGCGGTAGTACGAGCCGGAGTACCAGAGCTTGACGGGCAGGTTGCCGTCCTTGTGGAGGTTGCCCTCCAGCGCCGCGCGCAGCACGGAGGCGGTGCCCTCGGGGCGCAGGGCGAGCTGGTCGCCGCCGCGCGTGGTGAGGGTGTACATCTCCTTGGTCACGATGTCGGTCGACTCGCCGACGCCGCGGGAGAACAGCTCGACCTGCTCGAAGCCGGGGGTCTCGACGTAGCCGTAGCCGGCCCGCTTGAGCGGGGCGGCGATGGCCTCGCGGACCGCGAGGTAGACGGCGGAGGTGGGGGGCTTGAGGTCGTAGGTGCCCTTGGGGGCCTTGAACGTACTCACGGGAAAATCGTCACATTCCTCTTCGCGGAGCGGCGGTAGGGCCGCCTCCGGAGCCGCGCTGCGTGTCCGCCACTTCCCGCAGGTACGGGTTGGTGGCGCGCTCGCGGCCGATGCTGGTCTGGGGGCCGTGGCCGGAGAGGACCACGGTCGAGTCGTCCAGGGGCAGGCACACGCGTGCCAGCGACCGGAGCATCTCGGCGTGATCACCGCCCGGCAGGTCGGTGCGTCCGATGGAGCCGGCGAACAGCAGGTCGCCCGAGAAGAACACCGACGGGACGTCGGAGCTCTCGGGCAGCCGGAAGGTCACCGACCCCTTGGTATGGCCGGGCGCGTGCGCGACGGTGAACTCCAGCCCCGCGAGGTCCAGGCGGGAGCCGTCGGTCAGCTCCTTGACGTCGTCGGGCTCCCCGACCGTGAGCTCGCCCATGAGCTGCTGCCCGATGGAGCGGCCGAGGGCCTTCTCCGGGTCGCTCATCATGTAGCGGTCGGCGGGGTGGATCCAGGCCGGGACGTCGTGGGCGCCGCACACGGGGACGACCGAGGCGACATGGTCGATGTGGCCGTGGGTGAGGACGACGGCGACGGGCTTGAGCCGATGCTTCCTGAGCGCCTCCTCGACCCCGGGGGCCGCCTGGTGGCCCGGGTCGATGATCACGCACTCCTCGCCGGCGGCGGGGGCGACCAGATAGCAATTGGTCCCCCAGGCCCCGGCGGGGAACCCGGCAATCAGCACATTCGTCCTTAATGATCGACCAGCAGAATTTCATCAGCGGTGCGGCCGGGGCGCCCCAGGGGGATCACCGGCTGCGAACAAGAGCCTACCGGCGGCACTCCCGCGGCCGCGAACCCGTATACGGTACGGGCACACCAGCAACACAGGGCTCATGACATGGACAAGTCGGTATGAGGAGTAGACCCGGTGGTCAGTAACGAGCAGCGGCGGCGGCAGCTCGCCCGGGAGAAGTTCGAGCGGCAGCAGCAGCGTCGTGAGGAGGCCCGGCGCAAGGGCCGGCGCCGGAACGCGGTGATCGCCGCCGCCCTCGCGGTGGTGGTGGCCGCGGGCGCGGGCGCGTACGCCACGGGCGCGCTGTCCGGTGACGACAAGGACACGACCGACGCCGCGGCCCCCGAGACGTCCAAGGCGCCTTCCAAGGGTCCCGACCCGTGCGCCAAGCCCGCCCCCGGCTCCCCCGCCACGAAGACGTGGAAGTCGGAGCCGGAGATGGGCATCGACAAGTCCGCGGCGTACGCGATGGACTTGAAGACGACCTGCGGCACGATCGACGTCAAGCTCGACGCGGCGAACGCCTCGCACACGGTCAACTCCTTCAACTTCCTGGCCGGCGAGGGCTACTTCGACCACACCAAGTGCCACCGCCTGACCACCAGCGGCATCTACGTCCTGCAGTGCGGCGACCCCAAGGCCCTGGGCAACGGCGGCCCGGGCTACACCCTGCCCGACGAGAACCTCAAGGACTCCAGGCTCAAGGGGAACGTCTACCCCGCCGGCACGGTGGCGATGGCCAACACCGGCCAGCCGCACACCGGCGGCAGCCAGTTCTTCCTCGTCTACCAGGACAGCCCGCTGCCCCCCACGTACACGCCCTTCGGCACCATCGGCGCCGAGGGCATGAAGACGCTCAAGAAGATCGCCGGTGCGGGCGAGTCGTCGGGCGCCGGCGACGGCGCCCCGAACGCGACGGTGGTCATCGACAAGGCGACGGTCGCCAAGTCCTGACCCCGTCCCGGCGCCCCGATCAGGCCTCCGGTGCCCGGCCGTTGCCCGCAGAGCGAAATTTCGGTCGCGCGGGATACGGACAGCCAGGGCGCCGGTCGCCTATGTTGGCGTTGTGTAGGGTGCCTGATCCGGCGGCTACCCGCACCCAAATGATCAAGCCGTCGGACCGGCCAGGGCGCGGCCCTGCCCGGAACAACTGTGGACGATGCGCGAGGGCCGCACGCCGGCCTCGGCATCATGTGGAGGAGGCGCTGTGAGCAGCGACCCGTGGGGCCGCGTCGACGAGACGGGGACCGTGTACGTGCGTACTGCCGACGGAGAGCAGGTCGTCGGATCGTGGCAGGCCGGGTCTCCCGAGGAGGCCCTCGCTTACTTCGAGCGCAAGTACGAGGGCCTGGTCGTCGAGATCGGCCTCCTCGAGAAGCGGGTCAAGACCACCGACCTGTCGGCCAAGGACGCGACGACCGCGATCGACCACCTGCGCACGCAGGTCGACGAGCACCACGCCGTCGGCGACCTCGCCGCGCTGCGCGTGCGTCTCGACAAGCTCGTCGAGACGGTCGAGGCGCGCCGCGAGGAGCGCAAGGCCGCCAAGGCCAAGCAGGCCGACGAGGCCCGCACGGCCAAGGAGGCGCTGGTCGCCGAGGCCGAGGAGCTGGCCGCGAGCGAGCAGTGGCGGTCGGCCGGCGAGCGGCTGCGCGCCCTGGTCGACACCTGGAAGGGCCTTCCGCGCCTGGACCGCAAGGCCGACGACGAGCTGTGGCACCGCTTCTCGCACGCCCGCTCGGCGTTCTCCAAGCGGCGCAAGGCGCACTTCGCCTCCCTCGACGCCCAGCGCGAGGACGCCCGCAAGGCCAAGGAGAAGCTGGTCGCCGAGGCCGAGTCCCTCTCCGGCTCCACCGACTGGGGCCCGACGGCCGCGCGTTACCGCGACCTGATGGCGGAGTGGAAGGCCGTCGGCCGTGCGCAGCGCGAGGCGGAGGACGACCTGTGGAGCCGTTTCCGCGGCGCGCAGGACGTCTTCTTCCAGGCCCGCAGCGAGGTGTTCGCCGAGCGCGACGCCGAGCAGCAGGTCAACCTGACGCACAAGGAGGAGCTCGCGGTCGAGGCCGAGAAGCTGCTGCCCGTCACCGACCTGAAGGCGGCCCGCGCCGCGTTCCGTTCGATCAACGAGCGCTGGGAGGCCATCGGCCACGTCCCGCGGGACGCCCGCCCGAAGATCGAGGGCCGGATGCACGCGGTGGAGCGCGCCATCCAGGAGGCCGAGGAGGCCGAGTGGCGGCGTACGAACCCCGAGGCGCGGGCCCGCGCGGCCGGTCTCACCGGCCAGCTGCAGGCGGCCGTCGACAAGCTGCAGGAGCAGGTCGACAAGGCGCGTGCCGCGGGCAACGACGCCAAGGCCGACAAGCTCGCCAAGGAGCTTGAGGGCCGTAAGGCCCTGCTGGACCAGGCCCTGAAGGGCCTGGAGGAGTTCGGCGGCTGAACAGCCGCACATGAGTAAGGGGCTCCGGCTATTGCCGGAGCCCCTTACTCATGTGCGCTTCATGTGCGCTTCATCCGCGCTTACGGCCGGCGCGCCGAGGTCACGCGGTAGACGTCGTACACGCCCTCGACACCCCGTACGGCCTTCAGGACGTGACCGAGGTGCTTGGGGTCGCCCATCTCGAAGGTGAAGCGGGACGTGGCCACCCGGTCCCGGGACGTCTGCACGGCCGCGGACAGGATGTTGACGTGCTGGTCGGACAGGACGCGCGTGACGTCCGACAGCAGCCGGGAGCGGTCCAGCGCCTCGACCTGGATCGCGACCAGGAAGACCGAGGACTGGGTGGGCGCCCACTCGACGTCGATGATCCGCTCGGGCTGCTGCGAGAGCGACTCGACGTTGACGCAGTCGGCGCGGTGCACCGAGATGCCGTTGCCGCGGGTGACGAAGCCGATGATGGGGTCGCCGGGCACCGGCGTACAGCACCGGGCGAGCTTCACCCAGACGTCCTCGACGCCCTTGACGATCACACCGGGGTCCGCGCTGGAGCGCCGCTTGGAGCGGCCGCGGATCGGGGCGGTCTCCTCGATGTCCTCGGTGGCGGCGTCCTCGCCGCCGAGGGCCTGGACCAGCTTCTGCACGACGCCCTGCGCCGCGACGTGGCCCTCGCCGATGGCGGCGTAGAGGGAGGAGATGTCGGGGTAGCGCATCTCGTGCGCGAGGGTGACCAGGGAGTCGCCGGTGAGGATCCGCTGGATCGGCAGGTTCTGCTTGCGCATGGCGCGCGCGATGGCGTCCTTGCCCTGCTCGATGGCCTCGTCGCGGCGCTCCTTGGAGAACCAGGCACGGATCTTGTTGCGCGCGCGGGGGGACTTGACAAAGCCCAGCCAGTCGCGGGAGGGGCCGGCGCCGGGGGCCTTGGAGGTGAAGACCTCGACCAGGTCGCCGTTGTCGAGGGTGGACTCCAGCGGCACGAGCCGCCCGTTGACCCGGGCCCCTATCGTGCGGTGGCCGACCTCGGTGTGGACGGCGTAGGCGAAGTCGACCGGGGTGGCCCCGGCCGGGAGCGCTATGACATCGCCCTTGGGGGTGAAGACGAAGACCTCGTTGCGGGAGAGGTCGAAGCGCAGGGACTCCAGGAACTCGCCCGGGTCCTCGGTCTCCTTCTGCCAGTCCAGCAGCTGCCGCAGCCAGGCCATGTCATTGACGGTGTCCTGGTTCTTGCCGGCGTTCTTGGGCACGTCGGTGCGCACCTTGGAGGCTCCGGCGACGGCCTCCTGCTTGTACTTCCAGTGCGCGGCGATGCCGTACTCGGCGCGGCGGTGCATGTCGAAGGTGCGGATCTGCAGCTCGACGGGCTTGCCGCTGGGCCCTATGACCGTCGTGTGCAACGACTGGTACATGTTGAACTTGGGCATCGCGATGTAGTCCTTGAACCGCCCGGGCACCGGGTTCCACCGGGCGTGGACGGTGCCGAGCGCCGCGTAGCAGTCGCGGACGGTGTCGACGAGGACGCGGATGCCCACCAGGTCGTAGATCTCGGCGAAGTCGCGGCCTCGCACGATCATCTTCTGGTAGACGCTGTAGTAGTGCTTCGGCCGGCCGGTGACGGTGGCCTTGATGCGGGCGGCGCGCAGGTCGGCCTGGACCTCGTCGGTGACGACGGCCAGGTACTCGTCGCGCTTGGGGGCCCGCTCGGCGACGAGGCGGACGATCTCGTCGTACATCTTGGGGTAGAGGATCGCGAAGGCGAGGTCCTCCAGCTCCCACTTGATGGTGTTCATGCCCAGCCGGTGCGCCAGCGGGGCGTAGATCTCAAGGGTCTCGCGGGCCTTCTTCTCCTGCTTCTCCCGCTTGAGGTAGCGCATGGTGCGCATGTTGTGCAGGCGGTCGGCGAGCTTGATGACCAGGACGCGCGGGTCCTTGGCCATGGCGACGACCATCTTGCGGACGGTCTCGGCCTGCGCGGCCTCGCCGAACTGCACGCGGTCGAGCTTGGTGACGCCGTCCACCAGCAGGGCGACCTGGTCGCCGAAGTCGCGGCGCAGGTCGTCCAGACCGTACTCGGTGTCCTCGACGGTGTCGTGCAGCAGCCCAGCCATCAGCGTGGCCGGATCCATGCCGAGCTCGGCGAGGATCGTGGTCACCGCGAGGGGGTGGGTGATGTACGGATCGCCGCTCTTGCGCTTCTGGCCGCGGTGCCAGCGCTCGGCGACCTGGTAGGCGCGCTCGATCTGGCGCAGGGTCGTCGCGTCGGCCTTCGGGTCGTTTCCGCGCACGATGCGCAGGAGCGGTTCGAGGACCGGGTTGTACGGGCTGGAGCGCTGGACGCCGAGGCGGGCGAGGCGGGCCCGGACGCGGCTGGAGGAGCCGGGGCGCGGGGCGCTGGGCGGCGGCGTGGGCCGGACGGGTGACGTACCCGCGACGGCCGGGACCTGGCTCTTCGCTCCGCTGCCCGCGCCGGGGCCGGCCGGCGGCCGGGGCGTGGACTCAGGCGCGCTCTGCGGGCGGCCCTTGGGCGTGCCCGCGGCCGCCGCGGCCTCGGGAGACGGCTTGTCCTGTTGTGCGGCGGTGAGCGGCTGGGCCTCGTCTGGCAAGAGCACTCCTCATGCGGGGTCCGGCCCCCCGATCAGGTCCGGACAACCATGGTATCGACCCGGGCGGCGGGGCCGCCGCGCACCCGGCTGTGCTCAGAAGAACGCGGGGCGGGCCCCGGGGTCTTCCCCGGTGCCCGCCCCGCGTTGCGCAGTGCGTGCCCGTCCTGCCCTGCGTGGCAGGTCAGAGGCGCGTCAGACCGTGATCAGCGCCTCCAGCGGGGCGTCGCCGAGGGCGTCCGCCAGCCGCTCGCGGCCGGGCAGGAAGCCGAGCTCCATGAGCACGACGACACCCGCGACCTCGGCGCCGGCCCGGCGGATCAGCCGGAGCGAGGCCTCGGCGGTGCCACCGGTGGCCAGCACGTCGTCGATGACGAGGACGCGGTCGCCGGGGCCGACGGCGTCGGCGTGCATCTCGATCTCCGCCGTGCCGTACTCCAGCTCGTAGGCCTGGGCCAGCGTGGCTCCGGGGAGCTTGCCGGCCTTGCGCACGGGCACGAAGCCGAGCCCCGCGCGGACGGCGGCCGGGGCGCCCAGGATGAAGCCCCGGGCCTCCAGGCCGACGACCTTGGTGGCGCCGTGGCGCTTGCACAGCGCCGCGAGCTCGTCGGTCAGGGCGGCGAAGGCCGTGGCGTCGGCGAGCAGGGGGGTGATGTCCTTGAACATCACGCCCGGCTTCGGATAGTCGGCCACGTCGTGGATGTGCGTCAGCAGCAGGTCACGCAGCTTCTCGTCGGCCGTGCCGACGCCCGTGGCGCTCATCGGCGCTTCCCCTGGGGGCGGCCGCCGCGGGTGCCGCGGGCGCGGGCGGCGGACTGGCGGGGGCCGACGACACCGGTCGCGGCGTCCTCGCCCTCCTCCTCGTCGCCGGGGACCTCGTCGCGCGGCTCCTCGCCCGACTCGCCCTTGGCGGCCTGGGCGGCACGCTTGGCGCGCACCCGCTTGGCCAGGGCCCGCATCTGCGGGTCGCGCTCCTTGAGGTCGGCGACCAGCGGCGTGGCGATGAAGATCGACGAGTAGGCGCCGGCCGCGAGGCCGACGAACAGGGCGAGCGAGATGTCGTTGAGCATGCCCGCGCCGAGGAAGCCGCCGCCGATGAACAGCAGGCCGGCGACCGGCAGCAGCGCGACCACCGTGGTGTTGATCGAACGCACCAGGGTGCTGTTGAGGCTGCGGTTGGCGATCTCGCTGTAGGTGAAGCGGGTCTGCTTCGTGATGTCCTTCGAGCTCTCCTTCAGACCGTCGAAGACGACGACGGTGTCGTAGAGGGAGTAACCGAGGATGGTCAGCAGACCGATCACGGTGCCCGGGGTGACCTCGAAGCCGACCAGTGCGTAGACACCGACGGTGATGGTGAGGTCGTGGATCAGGGCGATCAGGGCGGCGATGGCCATGCGCCATTCGAAGGCGATCGCCAGGTAGATCACCACGAGGATCATGAAGATCCCCAGGCCGTACCAGGCCTTCTTGGCGATCTCGTCACCCCAGCTCGGGCCCACGATGTCGGTGTTGACCTTGTCCGTGGAGACGCCCAGCTGCTTGGCCAGGGCCTCCTGGGTGGCGCGCGACTGCTCGGTGGTGAGGTCGCTGACCTGGACGCGCAGCGGGCCGTTGCCGAGCTTCTGGACGATCGCGGTGTGGCCGGAGGTGGCCTCCGCAGTCTCCCGGGCCGCCTCGGCCGAGACCGAGGTGCTGGGCGTGGTGAAGACCGCGCCGCCGGAGAACTCGATGCCCATGTTCAGGCCGCGCACCGCCAGGCCGACGATGGCCGTGATGGTGATGAGGATCGAGATGCCGTACCAGATCTTCCGCTTGCCCACGAAGTCGTAGCCGACCTCGCCGCGGTAGAGCCGGGCGCCGAGATTTCCGAGCTTGGACATCTCACGCCTCCTTGGGGTCGACGGGGGCGGAGGGGCGGCGGGAGGCCCGCAGCGGCGGCTTGACGCCGAGCCGCTTGGGGTCGAGCCCGGACCACGGATGGCCGCTGGCGAAGAACTTGCGCCGGGCGAGGAGCGTCATCAGCGGCTTGGTGAAGAAGAAGACCACGACGACGTCGAGGAGCGTGGTCAGACCGAGCGTGAACGCGAAGCCCTGCACCTTGCCGACGGTGACGACGAAGAGCACCGCGGCGGCCAGGAAGGACACGAAGTCGGAGACCAGGATCGTGCGCCGGGCGCGCGGCCAGCCGCGCTCGACCGCCGGGCGCAGGGTGCGTCCCTCGCGGATCTCGTCGCGGATGCGCTCGAAGTAGACGATGAAGGAGTCGGCGGTGATGCCGATCGCGACGATCGCACCGCAGACGGCCGGCAGGTTCAGCGCGAAGCCGATGGCCTGGCCGAGCAGCACCATGATCGTGTACGTGAGGATCGCCGAGGCCAGGAGGCTGGCGAGGGCGACGAGCGCGAGACCGCGGTAGTACGCGACCAGGTAGATGATCACCAGGCCGAGGCCGATGGCGCCGGCGAGCAGACCGGCGCGCAGCTGCTCACCGCCGAGGGCGGCGGTGACCGTCTGCTCGGTGACGACGTCGAAGGACAGCGGCAGGGCGCCGTAGGACAGCACGTTGGCGAGGTCCTGGGCGCTGGCCTGGGTGAAGCCGCCGGAGATCTCCGCCTGGCCGCCCGTGATCGAGGTGGAGACGGACGGGTCGGAGACGACCTCGCCGTCCAGGACGATCGCGAACTGGTTCTGCGGGGGCTGCTTGCCGGCGAGCTGGCCGGTGACGTTCGCGAACTTCTTGGAGCCGCTGGAGTCGAACTTCAGCTGGACGAGCCAGCCGCGGCCCTGCTGGCTGTCGAAGACGGCGTCGGCGCCGGTGACGCCGGTGCCCTCGACGGACACCGGGCCGAGGATCTCCTTGGCCGAGCCGTCCTTCTTGCAGGCCACGATGACGTCGGTCGTCTTGGCGCCCGCCGCGACCTCGCTCGCCTTGGCGCGGCCCTCGGGGGTCGTGCAGTCCAGGGCGTCGAGCTTCTTCTGCAGCGCGGCGACGTCGGCCGGGGACGGCGTGGGCTCCTTGGACTTGTCGTCCTTCTTGCCCTCGTCCTTCTTCGCGTCCTTCGCCTTGTCGTCCTTCGCCTTGTCGTCCTTGGCGACGGGCGAGGCGGACGGGGTGGCGTCGGCCTTCACGGCGTCGGTGACGGGGCGGCCCTGCTGGCGCGGGCTCGCGCTCGCGGAGGGGGCGCCCGAGGCCGCGGAGGAGGCGGAGGCGGAAGGCGAGCCGGACGGCTTGGTCTTGCCGTCCTTGTCCTTGGCGTCCTTGTCCTTGTCCTTGCCGGAGGACGAGGCGTCGGGAGTGGGCTCGGTCTTGGCACCGGGGGCCACGGACAGCACGGGGCGGAAGCCGAGCTTGGCGGTGGTTCCGACCTGCTGGCGGGCCTGCTTCGCGTTCGTCCCCTTGGGGATGTTCACGATGATGTGGTTGTCGCCCTGCGTCTGGACCTCGGCCTCGGTGACGCCCAGCCCGTTGACACGCCGCTCGATGATGCCGACCGCGGTGTTCATGTTGGTCGGGTTGATCGCATTGGGCTTGCCGGGCTCGTTCTTGGCCTCCAGCGTGAAGCTGGTGCCGCCCGCGAGGTCGATGCCCAGCCGCGGCGTGGTGCGCCCTGAGGCGAACATCCCCCCGGTGAGCGCCACCATGGCGATCAGGATCAGGGCCAGGACCCTGCCCGGCCTGCCCTGGCCGCCCGGGGACCTGCGGCCCTTCTTCGGTGCTGCCACCTTGTCGTTTCTCCCTGTCCAACCGCCCGGTTCCGTGCGTTCGCCGGGCGGCCACGAATGTAGTGGGGACCTGCCCCCCGCCGGAGCCTAAACCGTCAGGGAACCGCGGCGCACTGCCCCAGCAGTGCTCCGCGGTTCCTCGAAGGGCTACTTCGCGTCGGCGTCGCCGTCCTGCTTGCCGTCCCGCTTGGCGTCCTTGGTGTCCTCGGCGGCCTTCTCGGCGGCCTTGGACTCCGGCTCGGCGGCCTTCTCGGCCTCGGCGGGCTCGCCCTTGCCCAGGTCGATCTTCTTGTCGGCCGGGGCCTCGGACTCGGTCAGCGACGAGGCATCGTCCGGGACGACAGGGGTCTCGGACTCGTGCGGCTCGATCCCGTGGACGATGCGGTTGTACTCGGCGTCCTCCAGGACGGCGCCGATGGCGTTCTTCGCGTAGATCGCGTGGACGCCCGGGGCCACCTCGAGGAGGACCGTGTCGTCGTTGACCTCCTTGACGGTGGCGTACATGCCGCCGATCGTCCGCACGCCGGTGCCCGGCTGCATCTGGTCGCGCATCTGCGCCGCCTGGCGCTGCTTGTTCTTGGCCGATCGCGTCATCAGGAACATGGCCCCGATGAGCACGATGAACGGCAGGAGAGTCACGATATTCACGGGACGGGGTTTCCTTCACACGACCGCGGGGGGGCGGCCTTCTACGGGGGTGGTATGCCGCGCCGGTACGGGACGGCATCGGCGGAGTCTAAGCGAGTCCGCGCCTATGGAACAACGCCCAGCATGGCACCGTGGTTCCTGACCCGACCAGCCCCCGCGCCGTCACCCTCCGAAGAGGCCCTGCTGGGGAGGGGTGCCCGCCGGGCCCGCCGCGCCGGCTTCGTTGACGAGGCCGAGGTGCTCCCAGGCGGCCGGGGTGGCGATGCGGCCCCTGGGCGTACGGGCCAGCAGACCCTCGCGGACGAGGAACGGCTCGGCGACCTCCTCGACGGTCTCGCGCTCCTCGCCGACGGCGACGGCCAGGGTGGACAGGCCCACCGGTCCGCCGCCGAAGAGCTTGAGGAGGGCGGTCAGGACGGCGCGGTCCAGCCGGTCGAGGCCGCGGGCGTCGACCTCGTAGACGTCGAGGGCCTGGGCGGCGATCTCGCGGGTGATCACCCCGTCGGCCTTGACCTGGGCGTAGTCGCGGACGCGGCGCAGCAGGCGGTTGGCGATGCGGGGGGTGCCGCGGGAGCGGCCGGCGATCTCGGCGGCGCCCTGGTCCTCTATCTCCACGTCCAGCAGCCGGGCCGAGCGGTGCACCACGCGCTGCAGCTCGGCGGGGGCGTAGAACTCCATGTGCCCGGTGAAGCCGAAGCGGTCGCGCAGCGGGGGCGGGAGCAGGCCGGCCCGGGTGGTGGCGCCGACGAGGGTGAAGGGCGGCAGCTCCAGGGGGATGGCGGTGGCGCCGGGGCCCTTGCCGACGATCACGTCGACGCGGAAGTCCTCCATGGCCATGTAGAGCATCTCCTCGGCGGGCCGCGACATGCGGTGGATCTCGTCGAGGAAGAGGACCTCTCCTTCGGTGAGGGAGGAGAGGATCGCGGCGAGGTCGCCGGCGTGCTGGATGGCGGGGCCGGAGGTGATGCGGATGGGGGCGCCCATCTCGGCCGCGATGATCATCGAGAGGGTGGTCTTGCCGAGGCCGGGGGCTCCGGAGAGCAGCACGTGGTCGGCGGTGGCGCCGCGGGCCCGGGCGGCCTTGAGGACGAGGTCGAGCTGCTCGCGCACGCGCTCCTGGCCGACGAACTCGCCGAGGTCCTTGGGGCGCAGCGCGGCCTCGACGGCGTGGTCCTCGCCGTCGGCGGCGGTGGCGACGAGGCGGTCGCCTGCGGGGGGCTCCGCGTATGCGGATTCGTCGTCCCAGTTCACGGGTTGAACCTCACGGTCGAGTGCTTGTCGGTTTTCCGGCAGGGGATTCCGCCGGTGCGGCGGGGCGGGCGCGAGCCGCCCGCCGGGCCGCACCGGGCCCTGCTCATCGCGCCCGGTTCAGCGTCTGCAGCGCGGCCCGCAGCAGCTGGCCGACCTGCGGCTGACCGCCGTCGGCGAGAACGGCCTCCGCCCGGGGCGCCACCGCCTCCACCGCCTCGTCGGCCTCGCGGGCGGCATAGCCCAGACCGACGAGCGCGGCCTGCAGCTGATCGCGCCAGCCCGCGGCGGCGGGGGCGGCGGCCGGAGCGGCCGAGCCGACCGGCTTGCCGAGCCGGTCCTTCAGCTCCAGCAGCAGCTTCTGCGCGCCCTTCTTGCCGATGCCGGGCACGGCGGTCAGGGCCTTCTCGTCACCGGCGGCGAAGGCGCGCCGCAGCGCGTCGGGGCTGTGCACGGCGAGCATGGCCTGGGCGAGGCGGGGCCCGACGCCGCTGGCGGTCTGCAGCAGCTCGAAGGTCTGGCGCTCGTCGTCGTCGGCGAAGCCGTAGAGGGTCAGGGAGTCCTCGCGGACGACGAGGGAGGTGGCGAGGCGGGCCTGCTTGCCGATGCGGAGGCCCGAGAGGGTGTTGGGCGTGCACTGGACGGCCATGCCGATGCCGCCCACCTCGACGACCGCGGTGTCGGGGGCGAGGGCGGCGACGGGGCCGGAGACGAAGGCGATCATCGGGTGCCCTTCGGGAGGCGGACGGGTGCGGTGGTGCGGCGCTGGGCGGCGGCGAGCTGCTGCAGGCGGCCGGCGGCGGGGGCGCGCCAGATGTGGCAGATGGCCAGGGCCAGGGCGTCGGCGGCGTCGGCCGGCTTCGGCGGTGCGTCGAGCCGCAGGAGGCGGGTGACCATGGCGCCGACCTGGGCCTTGTCCGCCCGGCCGGAGCCGGTGACGGCGGCCTTGACCTCGCTGGGGGTGTGCAGGGCGACGGGCAGGCCGCGGCGGGCGGCGCACAGCATGGCGACGGCGCTGGCCTGGGCGGTGCCCATGACCGTGCGGACGTTGTGCTGGCTGAAGACGCGCTCCACGGCGACGAATCCGGGCTGGTGCTCGTCGAGCCACTGCTCGATGCCGCGCTCTATGAGGACCAGGCGGTCGGCGGTGTCCGCCTCGGCGGGGGTGCGCACGACGCCCACGCCGACCATGCGCAGCGGGCGGCCCGCCGTGCCCTCCACCACGCCGACGCCGCAGCGCGTCAGCCCCGGGTCCACGCCCAGTACCCGCATTTCCCCTCCCCTCTTTGCGGCTGAACCGCCGCCGCTCTCGCGGACCTGGTCAATCGCCGTCGGGGTTCCTCAATTGATGGTGACGGCCCGTGGCGGCGATCTTCAACGTCCGCCCTCAGGCTATCCGCTGCCACTGACAACGCGACGGGCCGGCGGGATCGTGTCCCGCCGGCCCGTCGGCCGACCGCGGTCGGAAGCCTTGCACGCCGGCCGGAGGCCTTACGCGTCGACCTTCGCCATGACCTCGTCCGAGACGTCGAAGTTGGCGAAGACGTTCTGGACGTCGTCGCTGTCCTCGAGCGCGTCGATCAGCTTGAAGATCTTGCGCGCGGCCTCTTCGTCCAGCTCCACCTGCATGGTGGGGACGAAGTTGGCCTCGGCCGAGTCGTAGTCGATGCCTTCCTGCTGGAGGGCGGTGCGGACCGCGACGAGGTCGGTGGCCTCGCTGAGGACCTCGAAGGACTCGCCGAGGTCGTTGACCTCCTCGGCACCGGCGTCCAGGACGGCGCCGAGCACGTCGTCCTCGGTGAGCTCACCCTTGGGGACGATCACGACGCCCTTGCGGTTGAACAGGTAGGACACCGAGCCCGGGTCGGCCATGGAGCCGCCGTTGCGGGTCATGGCGACGCGCACGTCGGAGGCGGCGCGGTTGCGGTTGTCGGTGAGGCACTCGATGAGGACCGCGACGCCGTTCGGGCCGTAGCCCTCGTACATGATCGTCTCGTAGTCGGCGCCGCCGGCCTCGAGGCCGCCGCCGCGCTTGACCGCGGAGTCGATGTTCTTGTTCGGGACCGACTGCTTCTTCGCCTTCTGGATGGCGTCGTAGAGCGTCGGGTTGCCCTCGATGTCGACGCCGCCCATGCGGGCCGCGACCTCGATGTTCTTGATGAGCTTCGCGAAGAGCTTGCCGCGCTTGGCGTCGATCACGGCCTTCTTGTGCTTCGTCGTAGCCCATTTAGAGTGGCCGGACATCCGCCTGTCTCCTTCGCGTAACCAAATCCTGAGAACGAACGACTGAGATCCTACCGGGGCCGGGCTACTGGGCTGCGCGCACCATGTCCACGAAGTGGGCGTGGACCCGGTGGTCGCCGGTGAGCTCCGGGTGGAAGGACGTCGCCAGCACGTTGCCCTGGCGCACCGCGACGGTGTGGCCGTCGTAGGTGGCGACGATCTCGGCCGCGGCGCCGACGGACTCGACCCAGGGGGCGCGGATGAAGACGCCCTCGACGGGGCCGCCCTCGATGCCGGCCATCTCGACGGCCGCCTCGAAGGACTCGTTCTGCCGGCCGAAGGCGTTGCGGCGGACGATCATGTCTATGCCGCCGAGCGTCTCCTGGTCCTCCCGCCCGTCCAGCAGCTTCTCGGCGAGCATGATCATGCCGGCGCAGGTGCCGTAGACGGGCATCCCGGCCCGCACGCGCTCGCGCAGCGGCTCCAGCATGCCGAAGACGACGGCGAGCTTGGACATGGTGGTGGACTCGCCACCGGGTATCACCAGGCCGTCGACCTCGGCGAGCTCCTCGGGGCGGCGGACCGGGCGGGCGAGCGCGTCGGAGGCGGCGAGGGCGACGAGGTGCTCACGGACGTCGCCCTGCAGGGCGAGGACGCCGATGGTGGGGGTGGACACGGGGTTCTCCGTCTCGGGTCTGGACGACGGGTGGGCGGCCCGCTGCGGTAGCGCGGGCCGCCCAGCCGGGGAAAGCGGTGTGTTACCAGCCGCGGTTGGCGTAGCGCTCGGCCTCGGGCAGGGTGTCGCAGTTGATGCCGACCATGGCCTCGCCGAGGTTGCGGGAGGCGTCCGCGATGACCTTCGGGTCGTCGTAGAAGGTGGTGGCCTTCACGATGGCGGCGGCGCGCTTGGCCGGGTCGCCGGACTTGAAGATGCCGGAGCCGACGAAGACGCCCTCGGCGCCGAGCTGGCGCATCAGCGCGGCGTCGGCCGGGGTGGCCACGCCACCCGCGGAGAAGAGGACGACCGGCAGCTTGCCGAGCTCGGCGACCTCCTTGACGAGCTCGTACGGGGCGCGCAGGTCCTTGGCGGCGGCGAACAGCTCGTTGTTGTCGAAGCCGCGCAGCTTGGCGATCTCGTTCTTGATCTGGCGCAGGTGGCGCACGGCCTCCACGACGTTGCCGGTGCCGGCCTCGCCCTTGGAGCGGATCATGGCCGCGCCCTCGGCGATGCGGCGCAGGGCCTCGCCCAGGTTGGTGGCACCGCAGACGAAGGGGGTGGTGAAGGCCCACTTGTCGGAGTGGTTGATCTCGTCGGCCGGGGTGAGGACCTCGGACTCGTCGATGTAGTCGACGCCGAGCGACTGCAGGACCTGGGCCTCGACGAAGTGGCCGATGCGGGACTTGGCCATGACGGGGATGGAGACGGCCCCGATGATCTCCTCGATCATGTTGGGGTCGGACATCCGGGCCACGCCGCCGTCCTTGCGGATGTCGGCCGGCACCCGCTCAAGGGCCATGACCGCGACCGCGCCCGCGTCCTCGGCGATCTTCGCCTGCTCGGCGTTGACGACGTCCATGATCACGCCGCCCTTGAGCTGCTCGGCCATGCCGCGCTTGACGCGGGCCGTACCGGTCTCAGGAGTGGTGGACGTGCTGGGGACCGTGCTGGACACGTTGTGACCTCACTATCAAGGGCGGTGATGCTGCGCCCCTCATACAACCGATCCCGCTTTCCCCGGAAAAAGAGCCAATCCGAGGCCGGTGGCTTGTCCGGGGTGTCCCGAGAGGTCCGGTGGCCTTGCGGAGGCCCTCCCGGCAGGCATGCCCGGGGCTCAGTGGCTCGTGCGCGCCTCCAGGACGGCGGGCGGCTCGTCGTCCATCTCGAAGGCCATCGGGAAGGGCGCGTGGCCCGCGAGCCGGAACCAGCGCACCACGCGGTGCTTGCGCACGGCGCGGGCGGCGCGGACCGCGTCGTTGTGGAAGCGGCGGGCCATCGGCACCCGCCGGACCGCCTCGGACAGCTCGGTCAGGGACTCCTCGCCGCCGGGAGCCTCCCGGACGACCTCGACCTGCGGCTCCTCCGCGAAGACCGCCCGCAGCGCCTGGCTCAGCTCGCTCTCGGCGACCTCGCGCTGCTCCTCCTCGGCCTGCCGTGCGGCGTGCGCGGCCTGGTAGAGCACGATCGAGGCGGCCGGGTCGAGGACTCCGGCCGTGCCCAGCTCCTGGGCGACCGAGGCCCGGCGCAGCAACTGGGCGTCCAGCGCGGCGCGCGCTGCGTCGATGCGGCTGTGCAGGCGGTCCAGCCGGCCCGCGGTCCAGCTCAGATAGACGCCGATGACGACCAGGGCGGCGACGATCCAGATCAGTGTGGTCACGCCGGGCCACGTTACCGCTCGCCGCGGGGGCCGCTGCGCCGGGCGGACCGCGCACGGAGCGAGGCGTCCGCGCCGGGTGCGGCCCGGTGCGGGGCCTCCGCCGGGGGCGGCAACCGCGGTGGCCTAGTTCGGGACGGGCGCCGGGGCGGGCGCGACGGTGGCGCAGGAGGCGGGCGGCCGGGCCTGACGGGAGCCGCGCGCGGCCCGGCCTGCGCTCCTAGTCGCGGGCCAGGCCGAAGCGGGCGCGCAGGCCCGTGCGCTCGTCGGCGGCGACGGAGGCCGCGCCGGCGGTGACCGTCTCGTAGACGGCCAGGATGTCGGCGCCCACGCGGGACCAGTCGAAGCGGCGCACGTGCGCGCTGCCGCGCTCGCTCAGGCCGGTCCGCAGCTCCTGGTCGCCCAGCAGCCGTACGGCCGCGGCGGCGAGCGCATCGGCGTCCTCGTTGGCGAACAGCTCCCCGGCCGAGCCCTGGTCGAGCACCTGGGCGAAGGCGTCCAGGTCGCTGGCGAGGACGGGAGCGCCCGCCGACATCGCCTCGACCAGGATGATGCCGAAGGACTCCCCGCCCGTATTGGGGGCGACGTAGACGTCGACGCTGCGCAGCAGCCGCGCCTTGTCCTCGTCGCTGACCATGCCGAGGAACTCGACGCGCTCGCGCATCTCCCGGGGCAGGCCCGCCACGGCCTCCTCCTCGTCGCCCCGCCCGGCGACCAGCAGCCGGGTGCCGGGGCACTCGGCGAAGATCTTCGGCAGGGCGCGCATCAGCACCGGCAGGCCCTTGCGGGGCTCGTCGATGCGGCCGATGAAGCCGATCGTCCCGCCCTGCCACTCCTCCTTGGGCTCGGCGCGGGCGAAGAAGTCCACGTCGACCCCGTTGGGGATGACCACGGCGTCGCCGCCGAGGTGCTCGACCAGCGTCCTGCGGGCGTATTCGCTGACCGCGATGCGCGCGCTGATCTTCTCCAGGGCGGGCTGGAGGATCGGATAGGCGGCGATCATCGCCCGGGAGCGCGGATTGGAGGTGTGGAAGGTCGCCACGATCGGGCCCTGCGCGGCCCAGCAGGTCAGCAGACCCAGCGACGGGGAGGTGGGCTCGTGGATGTGGATGACGTCGAAGTCGCCGTCGTGCAGCCAGCGCCGCACCCGTGCGGCCGACAGGAAGCCGAAGTTCAGCCGCGCCACGGAGCCGTTGTACGGGACCGGGACGGCCCGCCCCGCCGAGACCACGAAGGGCGGCAGCGGCGTCTCGTCGTCCGCAGGGGCCAGCACCGACACCTCGTGGCCCAGCCGGATGAGGTGCTCGGCCAGGTCGCGGATGTGGAACTGCACGCCGCCGGGCACGTCCCACGAGTAGGGGCAGACGATCCCGATCCTCATGCCTCGGCCCTCCGGTCGCTCCCGGCCCGGCCGGCACCCCGGCCGTCCGGTGCGCCCTGCGCGCCCTGCGTCTCCTGCGCCGGCCCCTCCGCCGCTCCGCCCTCTCCGCCCGCTCCGCCGGAGGGCCGGTCCGGGCGCGGGTCGAGGTCGGCGAGCCACAGCCGCTGGAGCATGTGCCAGTCCTGCGGGTGCTCGGCGATGCCGGAGGCGAAGGCGTCGGCCATGCGCTGCGTCATCACCGCGGCCTTCTCGGCGCGCGTGCCCTCCCCGGGCACCTCGATCGGGGCGTGCACCCGCCCCTGCATCACCGGCGAGCGGTCGTACCAGAGCGTCACGGGGATCAGCAGGGCCCCGGTCTGCACGGCCAGCATCGCGGGGCCGGCGGGCATCTTGGCGGCCTCGCCGAAGAAGCTCACCTCTATCCCCGACGAGGACAGGTCACGGTCGGCCACCAGACACACCAGGCCCCCCGAGCGCAGCCGGCGCGCCAGCGTGCCGAAGGCGCTGCCGCCCGCGTGGGGCAGCACCTCCATGCCCAGCCCCTCGCGGTAGGCCACGAAGCGGTCGTAGAGCGTCTCGGGCTTCAGCCGCTCGGCCACCGTCGTGAAGGGCACCCCCAGGCGCGTGGTCACCCACGCCCCGGCCAGGTCGTAGTTGCCCATGTGGGGCAGCGCGATGACCACGCCGCGCCCGCTCGCCAGGCCCTCCTCCAGGTGGTGCAGGCCCTCCGGGGCGAAGGCCGTGCGCCTGCGCTCCGCGCTCCACGCCGGCAGCCGGAAGGACTCCATCCAGTAGCGCATGTACGAGCGCATGCCCGCCCGCGACAGCCGCGCCAGCCGCTCCGGGGACGCGTCCGGCAGCACGCGCGCCAGATTGGCCTCCAGCCGCAGCACGCTCTTGCCGCGCCGCCGCCACGCCGCATCGGCGATCTGCCGGCCCAGCCCGACGGCCACCGGCTCCGGCAGCTTCTTGACCGTGGCCCAGCCGAGCCCGTACAGCGCGTCGGTCAGCCGCTCCTTCACCCGTTGCCACCGCCCTGCGCCGGGGAGGCCCCGGCGGCGGCCGCGGCCTCGGCCTCCGCCTCGGCGGATTCGCGGCGCACCGTCACCACCCGCTGGATCAGGGTGACCAGGCTGCCCACGGCCACGATCCACAGCGCCACCGGCAGCAGGTACTGGATGCCCGGCACGCCGAACTTGTGCAGGCCCGCGAAGCCGCACGCCACCAGCGAGATGACCAGCCGCTCGGCCCGTTCGACCAGGCCGTTCACGTTCACCGGCAGGCCGATGCTCTCGCCGCGCGCCTTGGTGTACGAGACGACCTGGCCGCTGGCCAGGCAGAAGATCGACACCGCGCACAGCGCGATGTCGTCCCCGCCGCCCGCGTACCACAGGGCGAGGCCGCCGAAGATCGCCGAATCGGCGACCCGGTCGAGCGTGGAGTCCAGGAAGGCGCCCCACCGGCTGGAGCGGCCCAGCTGGCGGGCCATGTTGCCGTCCACCAGGTCCGAGAAGACGAACAGGGTGATGACGACCGTGCCCCAGAAGAACTCCCCCTGCGGGTAGAAGACCAGTGCGCCCGCCACCACGCCACCGGTACCGATGAGGGTCACCGCGTCGGGGCTGACGCCGAGGCGGATGAGCAGGGCGGCGAACGGCGTGAGAACACGCGTGAAGAACGCACGCGCGTACTTGTTCAGCATGGCCTTCCCGGAGGGGTGTCGTATCGGGCCGCGTGGTCAGGAGGCCACCGGCTGGCCCATCGTAGCCAGGCACCCCCGGACAGCCGCGCACGCACCGCTCGCAGCGGCAGCACCGGTGCTCCCACCGCCCCCGGCGGCCCCCGCGCGGGGCGTACGGGGGCGCCTCCGTGTGCGACGTATGGACGCAGCGTTACCGCAGTGGAAAGCTCGACGTACCGCAGGTGTCGACCGGGAGGCGGGACACATGGGCGAGAAGACGGGCACGTACCCAGGGGCCGCGGGCAGAGCAGTATCGGCCGACCGGCCGAGCCACGTACGCAACGTGGTGCTGGTCGGCCACAGCGGCTCGGGAAAGACGACGCTGGTGGAGGCCCTCGCGCTGGCGACCGGCGCGGTCAACAGGGCCGGCCGCGTCGAGGACGGCGGCGCGCTGTCGGACTACGACGAGATCGAGCACCGCCAGCAGCGCTCGGTCCAGCTGTCGCTGGCCCCCGTCGAATGGGCCGGCATCAAGATCAATCTGCTGGACACCCCCGGCTACGCCGACTTCGTCGGGGAACTCAGGGCCGGTCTGCGCGCGGCGGACGCGGCCCTTTTCGTCGTCTCGGCCGCCGAGGGCGCCGAGAACATCAACGGCGCCACCCGCATGGTCTGGGAGGAGTGCGCGGCCGTCGGCATGCCCCGCGCCATCGTCATCACCCATCTGGAGTCGGCCCGCTCCGGCTTCGAAGAAATGACGGAGACCTGCCGCGCGGCCTTCGGCGGGGACTCCCCCGACGGCGTGCTGCCGCTCTACCTGCCGCTGCACGGGCCGGAGGGCCCCGACGGGCACCGCCCCGTCGCCGGCCTCATCGGCCTGCTCTCCCAGCGCGTCTTCGACTACTCCTCCGGCGAGCGGGCCGAGGCCGCACCCGGCCCCGAGCACCTGCCCCTCATCGAGGAGGCGCGCAACCGGCTCATCGAGGGCATCATCGCCGAGAGCGAGGACGAGACCCTCATGGACCGCTACCTCGGCGGCGAGGAGATCGACGTCAAGACCCTCGTCGAGGACCTGGAGCGCGCCGTGGCGCGCGGCAGCTTCCACCCCGTCCTCGCCGCGGCCCCCGCGGCCGAGGGCGCCAAACAGGGCCTGGGCACCGTCGAGCTCCTGGAGCTGATCACCGGCGGCTTCCCCACCCCCCTCGAACGCGAGGTCCCGGCCGTCACCACCCCCGACGGCCGCCCCCACGCACCCGTGACCTGCGACCCCGCGGGCCCGCTCGCCGCCGAGGTGATCAAGACCTCCTCCGACCCCTACGTCGGCAGGATCTCCCTCGTCCGCGTCTTCTCCGGCACCCTGCGCCCCGACGAGACCGTCCACGTCTCCGGCCACGGCCTGGAGGACCGCGGCCACGAGAGCCACGACGTCGACGAGCGCATCGGCGCCCTCTCCTCACCCTTCGGCAAACAGCAGCGCCCCCTCCCCCAGGCCATCGCCGGGGACATCGCCTGCGTCGCCAAGCTCAGCCGCGCCGAGACCGGCGACACCCTCTCCGCCAAGGGCGACCCCCTCCTCATGGAGCCCTGGCAGATGCCCGACCCGCTCCTGCCCGTGGCGATCCAGGCGCACAGCAAACCCGACGAGGACAAGCTCTCCCAGGGCCTGTCCCGCCTCGTCGCCGAGGACCCCACCATGCGCCTGGAGCAGAACCCGCACACCCACCAGGTGGTCCTCTGGTGCCTGGGCGAAGCCCACCGCGACGTCGCGCTGGAACGGCTGCGCTCGCGCTACGGCGTCCAGGTCGACGTCGTGCCCCACAAGGTGTCGCTCCGCGAGACCTTCGGCACCAGGGCCGCCGGCCGCGGCCGGCACGTCAAGCAGTCCGGCGGCCACGGCCAGTACGCCATCTGCGAGATCGAGGTCGAACCGCTGCCCGGCGGCTCCGGCATCGAATTCGTCGACAAGGTCGTCGGCGGCGCCGTCCCCCGCCAGTTCATCCCCTCCGTGGAGAAGGGCGTCCGCGCCCAGGCCGCCCGCGGCATCGCCGCCGGCTACCCCCTGGTCGACATCCGGATCACCCTCCTCGACGGAAAGGCGCACTCGGTCGACTCCTCCGACGCCGCCTTCCAGACCGCGGGCGCGCTCGCCCTGCGCGAAGCCGCCGCCGAGGCCAGGATCCACCTCCTGGAGCCCGTCGCCGAGATCGAGGTCCTGGTCTCCGACGACTACGTCGGCCCCGTGATGAGCGACCTGTCCGGGCGGCGCGGCCGCGTCATCGGAACCGAGCAGTCCGGCGCGGGCCGCACCCTGGTGCGCGCCGAGGTGCCCGAGATCGAGATCGGCCGCTACGCCGTCGACCTGCGCTCCCTGTCGCACGGCACCGGCCGCTTCACCCGCTCCTACGCCCGCCACGAACCGATGCCCCCTCAGGTCGCCGACCGGCTGCGGGAATCGGCCGGATCCGGAGGGTAACGGGCGCAATCCGCCCGCCTCGCACCATCCGGGGCGGGCGGCCTTCACGATCTCTGCGACAGCCGGCACCCCGCGCCGATACGCTGGGTCCGCGGACCAACACGTATGACGCGGGCGGTCGTCGGCATCCGTCGAAGGCCGCAGGACCGGACATGCGCGGCATTGGGGGCAGCAGTGGCAGCAGGGGATCCGTTCGACTTCAGTCCGGGGGCGCAGATCCCGCTCTCGGGCTCCTCGGGACAGACCGCGGCGACGCAGGCCCTCGCCTCCGCCGCCTACCGCGACGGACCGGCCGACCAGCTCCTCAAGGCCAACTCCGACTGGGCCAAGTCCGAGGTCAAACCGCCCCGCATATCGCTCTTCGAGCCCAACCTGGGCGAGGCCTTCGCCCGCGCCGTCCAGCTGCGCGTGCTCGGCGGCGGCCGCAAACCCCTCATCCAGTCCTTCGGCCTCGACCCGCAGCCCGTCGTCGAGCACTGCCTCGCGGCCAACCGCATCCGCAAGCAGCGCGACGCCAAACTCACCCTGATCATGGCCGTCTGCGGGCTGCTCTTCCTGCCCGGCGTCCTGCTCTGGCTCGGCGTCTTCCAGCTCCGCCGCACCATCGCCGGCGCCCAGAACAAGCGCGCCGGCGCCCTCGGCACGGCCCTCCTCGTGGCCCTCGGCATCCTCGCCGCCATCCTCCTGGTGAAGCTGCCCTTCCACGGCTTCTGGGCCTTCTACCTGCGCGCCATGATCATCGCCCCGCTCGTCGGCGGCTTCTGGGCCAAGACCGTCTGCGAGAGCACCGCCAAGGACCTCCGCGAGCGCTGGACGGGCCTGCTCTCCGGCGGCGGCATCGGCGCCAAGATCCCCGAAGCCGTCCCCAAGAACCCCGGCGAGACCGCCGCCGAACGACTCCGCCAGTCCCTGGAGCGCCTCGCCGCCGAACAGCAGAGCAACGTCGCCTTCTACGCCGGCACCAAGGGCATCCTCGGCATGGGCACCCGCTGGGGCAGCTGGCACCTCGCCGAGGAGCTCGTCCCGCTCGACCCCGGCAAGGAGATCAACCCCTTCCGCAGCTGGGACGTCGTCCGCGCCATCCACGACCAGCTGCACCTCCTGGAGCGCAGCCCCCTGCACACCGGCGGCTTCCCCGCCCCCTCCGTCGAGCACTGGGTCGTCTCGGACGTCGGCGAGGGCGCCGGCGCCGTCTCCCGCCCCGAAGGCACCGACGGCTTCCAGATAAGGGGCGCCGAACTTCAGAAGATCTGCAACGAGCAGCAGTTCGGCGCCGGCAGCCGGCACTACCTCGGCGTCCAGTTCGTCCTCTGGGACGGCCAGCTCGTCATCACCCTCCTGATCACCGTCACCGTCCTCCACAAGACCCTGCGCATCGAGGTCACCGGACACGCCCTCGGCCCCGTCAGCGGCGTCTTCATGGGCAAGCCCGCCGCCCGCACCAAGACCACCCCCAAGACCATCAAGTTCTGGGAGAACCGGACCAGGACCCTCTCCGTCGTCCCGCCCCGCGAGATCGTCCGCCTCGCCGCCCGCGCCCCCCTCACCTGGTACCCCCCGCTCCTGGAGTACTGGGGCGGCAAGCTCGTCCTGCCCGAGCCCTTCGGCCTGCGCCACGCCTGGGCCGAGAAGCCCTGGCGGCACCGCTTCATGGCCGACGACGCCTTGCGCGCCACCACCCCCGTCCTGCGCGTGGTGCACGAGGCCGCCCTGCGCGTCCTCAAGGAGCACGGCGTGAACACCGACCGCTTCAACAGCCGCGCCATGTCCCTCAGCGGCGCCGTCCAGGACGCCAAGCCGGGCGCGGCGGACGTCTACAACGCCTGACGGCGACCGTCCACCGCGCCTGACCGGCCGTCACTCGCCGGGTCTCACCGGAAGATTCCGGTGTGGCCCAGCGAGTACCGGCCCGGCTGCGGATACACCGCGAGACCGTGCGGCCCCGCCCCGACCGGGATCTTGGCGATCTGATGCCCGTCCCGGGTGTCGATGGCGTACACCTCCGAGTCGTAACGCCCCGACAGCCACAGCACGTTGCCGTCCGCCGACACCCCGCCCATGTCCGGGCTCCCGCCCTCCGGCAGCTCCCACTTCTTCACCAGCTTGCGGCTCGGCAGGTCCAGCACCGAGACCGAACCCTCGCCCCGGTTGGAGATGTACATCGACTTCGAGTCCCGGCTCACGTACAGCCCGTGCGCGCCCTTGCCCGTCGGCATCAGCCACGGCTCGGTGAACTTGTCGCCGTCCAGCACCCACACCCCGTCCGCCATCATGTCGGCGACATACCAGGTCTTACCGTCGGAAGCGATCTTCACGTCCTGCGGCATCGCACCCTCGAACGGCAGCTTCTGCTGGCCGATCACCTTCATCTTCGCCGTGTCGACCTTCAGCAGCTCACCCGAGAACTCGCACGAGACGATGAAGTACTTCCCGTCCGGCGAGAAGTCCGCGTGGTTCACCCCCTTGCACGACACCGGCTCCGTCTTCTTCCGCTTCATGGTCTGGGCGTCCCGGAACACCAGCTCCCGGTCCATCGACGCCATCACCACCGCGTACTTGCCGTCCGGCGTGAAGTAGAGGTTGTACGGATCGTGGACGTCGACCGTCCGCCCCTTCTTCCCCGTGGCCGGATCGATCGCCGTCAGCGTGTGACCGCGGTCGTTGTTCACCCACAGCGTCTTCATGTCCCACGACGGCACCACGTGCTGCGGCTGGTTGCCCACCGGGATCGTCTCGATCACCTTGTACGTCTTCGGGTCGATCACGCTCACCGTGTTCGACTCCGTGTTGGGCACGTACACCCGCGACGGGAAGTCCTTCACCACCGGCGACAGCTGATTGGGCCGGTCCGCCGCGTACAGGTCGTTCGGATCCAGCAGCGGCGGCATACCGGGCAGCCCCGCGGCCGGCGCGGCACCCCGGCGCTCCCCCTGCTGCTGCCCCTCCTTGTGGGGCGCGCGGTCGGCGGCCTCCGTACCGGAGTCCCCTCCGCATCCGGAGGCCAGCAGGGCGCAGGCGGCGGCGAACAGCACGGCACGGTGCACCCCGCGCAGACGCGGCCGGCGCAGAGAGCTCGGGAACGAGGAGAACTGGTTCATCAGGTCAGCAGCTCCGTTGTCGTCACCGCGCGCAGACCGCGGCGGTGCAGGCCGTCGAGGATCGCGGGCAGCGCGGCCACGGTGCCCGCGTGCCCGAAGTGCAGGCTCACCACCGAACCGGGCCGCACCGCCTTCAGCACGGTGCGCCGGACCGCCTCCGGCCCGGGATCGGTGAAGTCCAGGGAGTCCACGTCGTAGGAGAGAACGTGCGGATAGCCGGCCTGACGGGCCAGCCGGGCCACCTGCTCGGTGGCGAGCCGCGCCCGCGAGGGCCGGAACCAGCGGCCGATCCCGCCCGTCAGCCGCCGCAGCCGCTCCGCGCACTCGGTGATCTCCGCGGAGGCCGCGGCCGCGGGCATCGTACAGATGTCGAGGTGGTGCATCGTGTGATTGCCCAGCTCGTGGCCGCCGTCGAGGATCCGCCGCGCGAGCTGCGGATAGGCCTCCAGCCAGGTTCCCACGGCGAGGACCGTCACCCGCGCCCCGGCCCGCTCCGCCTCCCCCAGCAGCCCGGTGATGGGCTTCGGATCGCCCTGGCCGTGGAAGGTCAGCGCCACGTCCTTGCCGGTGCGGGGGCCGTGCTCGATCTGGGCGGGAAGCCCAGGCGGAAGCGGGGCGAGCGTGAGCGCGGGGGGCTTCGACACCGACGGCGCCCCGGATGCCGCGGGCTT
This sequence comes from Streptomyces telluris, assembly GCF_024519335.1. Lineage (NCBI taxonomy): Bacteria > Bacillati > Actinomycetota > Actinomycetes > Kitasatosporales > Streptomycetaceae > Streptomyces > Streptomyces telluris. The sequence goes on along the minus strand of NZ_JANIID010000019.1, from coordinate 43,824 downwards.
CTTCGAGGCGCCCGGCTTACGGGACGCGCCCGGCTTGGTGGAGGCACCGGGCTTGGTGGACGCCCCCGGCCGGGCGGAGCGCTCGGCCGCCGCGCCGGCCCGTCCGGACGGATCCGCCGCCCGGGCCCCCGCCTCACCGTCCGACCGGCCGCAGCCCGCACCGGCGGCCCCGGCGAGGGCGCCGCCGGCGGCCGCGCGCAGCACGGTGCGGCGGTGAAGGAAGGTCACCGCACCATTAGAACTTCTTTTAATTAAGACTTTGGGATATTTGCCCGTTTTTCTCTGACGCGTGTCCTCAGGCGTGGGGCCAGGCGTCCGCGAGCATCTTGCGGGTGTCGGCCAGCAGTTGGGGCAGCACCTTGGTGTGGCCGATCACCGGCATGAAATTCGTGTCGCCGCCCCAGCGGGGGACGACATGCTGGTGCAGGTGGGCGGCGATGCCGGCACCGGCGGTGTCGCCCTGGTTCATGCCGATGTTGAACCCGTGCGCGCCGGAGGCGGTACGCAGCGCGGTCATGGCCCGCTTGGTGAAGTCCGCGAGCTCGGCCGTCTCGGCGACGTCGAGCTCCGTGTAGTCGGCGACGTGCCGGAACGGCACGACCATGAGGTGGCCGCCGTTGTACGGGTAGAGGTTCAGGACGGCGTAGACGCGCTCGCCCCGGGCGATGACCAGCCCGTCCTCGTCGCTCTTCTCCGGGATCGAGCAGAACGGGCACCCGTCACCGGACCCCGGCCCGGTCGGCTTGTTCTCGCCTTGGATGTAGGCCATCCGGTGGGGCGTCCACAGTCGCTGGAACGCGTCCGGCGCCCCGACTCCGATCTGCTGCTCCGGCTCACTCGTCATGGTGTGCAGCATATGCGCCCGGCTGGGCGCGGACGCAGAGAGGGGCGGCCCTGATGGGCCGCCCCTGAACCCCCCGCGCGTGCGGGGACCACGTCACACCTGGACGCGACGCTCCACCACGTCAACGAGCTTCGCCAGCGCCTGGTCGCGCGGGATGCCGTTCTCCTGCGAACCGTCGCGGTAGCGGAAGGACACCGTGCCGGCCGCCATGTCCTCGTCGCCGACGATGATCATGAACGGAACCTTGAGCTTCTGGTGGTTCCTGATCTTCTTCTGCATGCGGTCCGAGGAGGCGTCCACCTCGACCCGCAGGCCCTTCTTCTTCGCGTCGGCCGCGAACTCCTGCAGGTACTCGACGTGCGCGTCGCCGATCGGGATGCCGACGGCCTGCACCGGGGCCAGCCACGCCGGGAACGCACCCGCGTAGTGCTCCAGGAGCACCGCGAAGAAGCGCTCGATCGAACCGAACAGCGCGCGGTGGATCATGACCGGCTGCTGGCGCGAGCCGTCCGCCGAGGTGTACTGCAGGTCGAAGCGCTCCGGCAGGTTGAAGTCGAGCTGGATGGTCGACATCTGCCAGGTGCGGCCGATCGCGTCCTTGGCCTGCACCGAGATCTTCGGGCCGTAGAACGCCGCGCCGCCCGGGTCGGCGACGAGCTCCAGGCCCTGCTTCTCGGCCACCTTGCGCAGCGTCTCGGTGGCCTCCTCCCAGGCCTCGTCCGAGCCGACGAACTTCTCCGGGTCCTTGGTGGAGAGCTCCAGGTAGAAGTCGTTCAGACCGTAGTCGCGCAGCAGGTCCAGGACGAAGGTGAGGGTGCGGTCGAGCTCCTCGCCCATCTGCTCGCGGGTGCAGTAGATGTGCGCGTCGTCCTGCGTGAAGCCGCGGGCGCGGGTGAGGCCGTGCACGACGCCCGACTTCTCGTACCGGTACACGGTCCCGAACTCGAACAGGCGCAGCGGCAGCTCACGGTACGAGCGTCCCCGGGCGTCGAAGATCAGGTTGTGCATCGGGCAGTTCATGGGCTTGAGGTAGTAGTCCACGCCCTCGTCGAGCTGCATGGGCGGGTACATGCCGTCGGCGTACCAGTCCAGGTGGCCCGAGGTCTCGAAGAGCTTCCCCTTGGTGGCGTGGGGGGTGTAGACGAACTCGTACCCCTCTTCCTCGTGCCGCTTGCGGGAGTAGTCCTCCATGACCCGGCGGATGATGCCGCCCTTGGGGTGGAAGACGGCCAGGCCCGAGCCGATCTGCTCCGGGATGGAGAAGAGGTCCAGCTCCGAGCCGAGGCGGCGGTGGTCGCGCTTCTCGGCCTCGGCCAGGAAGTCCAGGTGCGCCTTCAGCTCGTCCTTCGACGGCCACGCGGTGCCGTAGATGCGCTGGAGCATCGGGTTCTTCTCGCTGCCGCGCCAGTACGCGGCGGCGTTGCGCATCAGCTTGAACGCCGGGATGACGCGGGTGGTGGGCAGGTGCGGACCGCGGCAGAGGTCCTTCCAGCACAGCTCGCCGGTCTTCGGGTCCAGGTTGTCGTAGATCGTCAGCTCGCCGGCGCCGACCTCGACGTCCGCGCCGTCGTCGTGCGAGGCGGAGCCCTTGAGGCCGATCAGCTCCAGCTTGTACGGCTCGGCCGCGAGCTCGTCGCGGGCCTCCTCGTCGGTGACGACGCGGCGGGAGAAGCGCTGGCCGCGCTTCTGGATCTCCTGCATCTTCTTCTCGATGGCCTTGAGGTCATCGGGGGTGAAGGGCTTCTCGACGTCGAAGTCGTAGTAGAAGCCGTCCTTGACCGGCGGGCCGATGCCCAGCTTGGCCTCGGGGAAGAGCTCCTGCACGGCCTGGGCCATGACGTGCGCGGTGGAGTGGCGCAGGATGTCGAGGCCGTCCTTGGAGGAGACCTCGACGGGCTCGATCTCCTCGCCGTCGGCGACGACGTACGCGAGGTCCTTGAGCTCGCCCGCGACGCGCGCGGCGACGATGGTGCGCTCGCCGGAGAAGAGGTCGGCGGCCGTAGTGCCCGTCGTCACCACGCGCTCTTCCCGCTCGGAATCGCGTTGGATGATCACACGGACGTCTGACACCGGTCTCTCCTGACGTATGGGTCGCCGCAGCGGTCACTGCGCGCCTGAATCGTACCGAGAGCGGCAGCCTGGTCGCGAAACGGTTTACCCGGGTGACCGGGGAGGGTGCGGTTTCACTCGCCTCCGCACGCTTCCTCGAAGAAGTCGATGTTCTCGTGCAGCGACTTCAGCAGGCGGTCCCGCTCGCCGTCGTCGACCCGTACGGGCATGACGTCGCGGGCGTCGACGAGGCGCCGGAAGCCGCCCCTGCTCTCCAGGCGGCCGCTCATGCGGACGGGCATGCCGAGGAGGTGGGCGTGGCCGGCGATCCGGTAGTCGTCCTCGTCGAGGGTGGCGCGGACCTGGGGCACGTCCGCGCCGGCGAGGATCCTCAGCCGTACGGTTCCGGGCCCGCCCCGGTCCTCGCGGCGCATGCGGACGACCACTCCGGTGAGCTGTACGGCGACGGGCGGCTCGTCCCGGATGTAGCGGGCGCCGGCCTCGCGGAGCACGGGGAGGTCGGCGGGGGCGAAGGCGACCGGCTCGGGGCGGGCGGCGAAGCCGTCGGGCGGGCCCACCGCGGGGGCCCAGTGCAAGGTGATGCGGATGCCTTCGGAGCCGCGGACGAGTGCGCCGATCGCTTCGGTCAGCTCCTGGCAGACGCCCGCCTCGACGGCCGGCCCGAAGGCGTCGGGCGCGCCGGTGGCCCGCTGGCGGTCGGTGGCGTCGCGGGCGGCGTAGAGGGCGCGCAGGAGTGCGGTGGTGACGGGCCTGCCGTCGGGGCCGGGAGCCGCGCCCGTGCCGACGGGCAGGAAGGTGGTCAGCTCCCGGCCGCCCGCGGCGGTGCCGGTCAGCAGGCGGCCGAGGGCGGTCTCGGCCTGCCTGCGGTGGCGCGCGCCGTGGTAGCCGGCCGTGCCGCGTGCGGTCAGGGCGGCGGCGAGGAGCAGGGCGCGGGCGCCGGCGCGCAGCTGTTCCTGGGCGGCCCAGGCGGCCGCGGGTGCCTCGGGTTCGGAGGCGTCGCGCTGCCAGTGGATCTCGTCGACGGGGGTGTGCAGGGCGATGAGGACGTCGCGTGCGGAGGGGGCCGGGCTGTGCCGGAGCGCGGCGAGCGCCTCGGCGACGAGGTCGGCGCTGTCGGGGTAGGCGCGGCTGTCGGGGACGAGCAGGCTGGTGCGGCCGCGGGCGCCGGTGGCGTCGGGGGGTGTCCAGCGGCTGTACGTGCCGGCTGCCGCGCCGCGGCGGCGCCAGCCGTGGCGGGCGAGGAGGGCCGCGAGGACGGCGGGGTCGGCGGTTTCGGGCGGAGGGCCGCCGGGCGGGGCGTGCCGGGTGTGGCGCGAGGGCTCGGTCGGCCGGTGCATCAGGGTCTCCCTCCCGCCCCGACCCGCGTCATGATCTCGCAGAGTGCGCGGTCGTCGAAGACGCGTGTGGCCGGGATCCGCACGGTGGTCCGGCGTCTGCCGGTCACGGGGTGGCCGGCGAGGTTGGTCCAGTAGCAGCAGTGCCTCAGGTGGAGGCTGTCGTGGCCTGCGCGCAGCCAGTCGTCGCGCGATCTCGGCACGATCATCACGACGAGGATCTTGTGGACGGCGACGGGGGTGCGGGCGAGTTTGGCCAGGTGGTCGTTGTCGAGGGTGAAGGCGAAGGTGGGCGCCGGGGCGGCCGGGACGACGGGGGCGGCCGGGTGCTCCGCGGCGGGGGCCCGGGGCGGCGGCTGTACGGCGGGGCGTGGGCCGAGCTGGTAGGTGCATTTGAGCTGCACCTTGATGGTGACCTCGTCGTCGACGGCGTGGCCGGGGGCGGTGTGGCTGATGTGCCAGTCGATGCCGTGGTCGGGGAAGGGCTGGGCCAGTGAGCAGCCGGCGGCCGCGGCGACGGCGTGCAGGTAGCCGATCTGGAGCGTCTCCATGCAGGCGGTGGTGGCGAGCGAGCCGCGTGCGGGGGCGGGTGCGGCGGGCTCGGGAAGCGGGGACAGCAGCCCGCCCGGTTCGGGCCGCGGGAGCGCCATGTCCGAATCCTTCCGGGCGTCTTCGCGCGTTCGATCCGTACAACTGTGTTGTTTCCTTTGCAACTCCCGTGCAAACAACGGCGGTTCGCATGGCTCCGCGGCCGGGTATCACCTGGCGGGGAGGGTGAAACACGCCATTCGCCGGGCAAGTGCGAGGAGTTGTGAACATGTGCTGGTTCGAGGGACCACTCGCCGCGTTCGACACCGAGACCACCGGAGTGGATGTCGAGCACGACCGGATCGTGTCGGCGGCCCTCGTGGTGCAGTCCGCGGCCGAGGCCACTCCGGTCGTGACGCGCTGGCTGGTCGACCCGGGGGTGCCGGTGCCGGAAGGGGCCACTGCGATACACGGGCTGACCGATGCCTACCTGCAGCGGAACGGCCGGTGGCCCGCGCCGGTCATGGAGGAGGTGGCGCGGGCGCTGGCGGTGCAGTCGGCGCGCGGGACGCCGCTGGTGGTGATGAACGCCCCGTTCGACCTGACGCTGCTGGACCGCGAGTTGCGGCGCCACCGTGCCTCGCCGCTGGCGGACTACCTGGGGGCGTCCCCGCTGTGCGTGATGGATCCGTGGGTGCTGGACAAGCACCTGGACCGCTACCGCAAGGGGCGGCGGACGCTGACGGATCTGTGCGCGCAGTACGGGGTGGAGCTGAGGGGTGCGCACGACGCGGCGTCGGACGCGCTCGCGGCGCTGCAGGTGGTGCGGGCGGTGGGCCGCCGGTTCGCGGCGCGGCTGGAGCGGCTGAGCCCTGCGGAGCTGCACGCCCGGCAGGCGGTGTGGCACGCGGCGCAGGCGCGCGGTCTGCAGGCGTGGTTCGCGCGGAACGGGACGGAGGAGGCGTGCGACCCGGCCTGGCCGCTGCGGCCGTCGCTGCCGGCCGCAGCGTGAGGGGTGCGCCGGGGGTCGTGAGAGCCGGGCGGACGAGCGGACGGAATGCGGGCGTGCGGACGGGCAACGCACAAGGCCGGTCCGTCTGTTGACGGACCGGCCTTGCCTGCGTGTGGGCGATACTGGGATCGAACCAGTGACCTCTTCGGTGTGAACGAAGCGCTCTCCCGCTGAGCTAATCGCCCGGGATTCGTGCGGGGTTTCCCCCGGCAACGCACTGAACAATACAGGTCGCGGCGGCTCTCCATCAAATCCCCCGGGTGCCGCCGGCCAGCAGGGCCCGCAGGCCGCGCCGGCCGGCGCGCATCATCCAGGCGTGGTTGGCCACGAAGAGGGGCCTGGCGGGCAGGGCGAGCCGCCTGAGCAGGGGTTTGCGGGCCTCCACGTCCTGTTCGAAGCGGGCGGTGCTGGCGGCGGGGCCGTGCGGGAGGACGGTCCAGCGGGCCCAGCCCTCGATGTCTCCGGTCATGGCGATCTCGAGGACGCGGGCGACGGGGTCGTGGCGGCGGGCGCGGACGGCCACGGTCAGGTCGTAGGGGAGGAAGGAGCGCACGCGGGCGGTGCCGGTGACGGCGTCGGCCCGGTCGACTTCTCGGACCTGGGGCCACCAGGCGGGGTAGCCGTCCACGGCTTCGAGGCGGGCGTAGACGGCGTCGGGCGGGGCGGCCAGGGCCCATGCGCCGTGGAAGCGGTAGCGGTGGGCGGGGGCGAGGGCCGCGGCCAGGAAGGGCATGGGGCCAGCGGACACCCAAAGACCGAGGGTCCGCAAGGGGTGAACCTTGCGGACCCTCGGTCCTGTGATGTGGGCGATACTGGGATCGAACCAGTGACCTCTTCGGTGTGAACGAAGCGCTCTCCCGCTGAGCTAATCGCCCGGGCGCACCGCAAACATTACCGCATGTCAGACGGTGCTTTGAACCGGCGGCGGGCCGGTCAGCCGCCTACCTTCCACGGCATGACCATGCCGAACTTCCAGAGGTAGATCCCGACGAGGGCACCGGCGATCACCAGGCCCGTCACGGTGAGGATGATGTTGCGCCGCCGGACCCGGGGGTCGAGGGCGCGCTGGGCGGCCTCGGTGACCTTCCGCTTGGTCCAGCGCAGCACGAGCTGGGCCCAGACGAACTCCGTCGCCCAGATGGCCATGCCTCCGAAGATCACGAGCCAGCCCGGGCCGGGCAGGGGCAGCATGATGATGCCCGCGACGACGACGGCGAGGCCGACGATGAAGACGCCCACCTGCCAGCTCACGTGCAGGGGCCGCGAGCGCTTGATGAAGTGGGGGGCGCGCGAGCCGAGGGCGGGCTCGGCCGCGCCCCCGTCCTTCGTCCCGTCCCCCGCCGCGGCGTCCTGCCGCCGGTCACTCTCCGCATTCATGAGCCCCAACCTACCGGACCGATCCTGAACTCACCGGAATGGCGGTATTCCCCGTCCGGCGACTGGGCCGTCCGAGGTATCCGAACAGCCTCAAAACGGTCAGAGGGGTTTACAACGGCACCGTAGGTGGCATGTCGATTTCGCCGACGTGCGAATCCCCGAGCGCACACTGAGCGAAAGGCCCTGGCGCTTATGAACACCACGGTCAGCTGCGAGCTGCACTTGCGCCTCGTCGTGTCGAGCGAATCCTCACTGCCTGTCCCCGCAGGCCTGCGGTACGACACGGCCGATCCGTATGCCGTGCACGCCACCTTCCACACCGGAGCCGAAGAGACGGTCGAATGGGTCTTCGCCCGCGACCTGCTCGCCGAAGGCCTGCACCGACCCACCGGCACCGGCGACGTCCGCGTCTGGCCGTCCCGCAGTCACGGTCAGGGCGTCGTGTGCATCGCGCTGAGCTCCCCGGAGGGCGAGGCGCTGCTGGAGGCCCCCGCGCGGGCCCTGGAGTCCTTCCTCAAGCGGACGGACGCCGCGGTGCCGCCGGGCACCGAGCACCGTCACTTCGACCTGGACACCGAGCTCTCCCACATCCTGGCGGAGAGCTGAGTCCGGGCCGGGGCTGACCCGGAGCGCGCCAGCCCACTCGGGGAGGCTGCGCGCCACATCTCGCACACAGGGCACGGCACGGCGCCGTCGTCCGCGGACCGTTCCGCGGCCGGCGGCGCCGTCGCGACGAGGGGGCCGCACGGATGCCGCCCAGCCAGTAAGGTCGGGGGCCGCGGTCGAACACTTGCCGCCTCCGTCCGGCCAGGGAGCGTACGAACGTGCAGATCAACCACGACACCAAGGCTGCGCTCGACTCCGTCGTCGACCTCCTCAACGCGGGTCCGCAGGACCTGGCGGAGCTGCGCGCCTTCACGGAGCGGCACGGCATCATCACGGTCGACGCGCTGCGGGAACGCGATGTCGCGGCGGTGCGCTCGATACGCGAGCGGTTCGGGCGGATCTTCGACGCCGCGAGCACGGGGGAGGCCGCGCGGCTGATCAACGAGCTGGTGGCCGAGGCGGGCACCACGCCGCAGCTGAGCGCGCACGACGGCTACGACTGGCACGTGCACTACTTCGCGCCCGGTGCGGCGGTGGCCGAGAACCTCGCCGCGGACGGCGCCATGGCGCTGGCCTTCCTGCTGGTCGCCGGCGAGCGCGACCGGCTGCGGCGGTGCAACGCGCCGGACTGCGGGCACGCCTTCGTGGACCTGTCCCGCAACCGCTCGCGCCGCTACTGCGACGGGCGCACGTGCGGGAACCGGCTGCACGTCGCGGCCTACCGGGCGCGGCGCCGGGGCGCCGAGTCCGCGGACTCCGGCGCTTCGGTCTGATTCCGGGCAGAACGAGTCCGATATCGGGGTTGAATCGGGGCGGAACCCCGCTTCTCCACCGGGCGCACGGGGAAAATGCGGGCGGGCGAATACGCACCCGGTGAATTACCCGGAAAACAGTCCGCGGGCACCTCCCCCGCACCGGCGTCCCGGTGTACTGATCGGATGGTCCGTCATATTCCGTGCTTCTTGAGAATCGCCTCGATATCCGAGAAGTCCTCACCGTCGCCCGATTTCTTCGCCCCGCCCTGCGGACGGCCCGCGGCGCGCCCCGGGCCCAGTGACGGAGCGGAGGCGGCGGGGGCCATGGCGTCGCGCTGCGCAGCGGCCGCCGCGGCCTTGCGCTCCTTGCGGCCGCCCCCGGCGCCGCGGCGCTCGGCCGCCCTGCTCACCACGAACAGCAGGGCCGAGAGCGCGAGGATCCCGAAGCCGGCCCAGACGCTCGGCTTGAAGACGACGTCGGTGAGCCACTGCACGATCCCGGTCAGGACCAGCCCGATGGGGACGAGGGAGAAGGCCGCGATCCGCGTCGCCGCGAGGAAGCGCCGGCGGTAGGCCGTCAGCGCGGCGATGCCGAGGCCCGCCGCGGACACCGCGGCACAGATGGTCGAGGTCAGCATCGGGCTCCTCCTGGACTTCGCTTGCGGGCTCGCCCTTCCATCGTGCACCCCGCGCGGCCGGCCGGGCCATGGCCGGACGCCGGGCTCAGGGAGATCTCGGGGTCATCCCTGACCGCCCGGGGAGGCACCCGGAGGCCCGGAGGGCCGCCTCCCCCGCCGCCTGGAAGACTGGCCGCATGAGCGAGACCAACACCGCCCCCGTCGTCCTCGACGTGTGGTGCGAGCTGCAGTGCACCGACTGCCGTACCGCCCTGGACGACCTGCGGGCGCTGCGCGCACGCTACGGCGACCGGCTGGACGTGCGGCTGCGCCACTTCCCCCTGGAGAAGCACAAGCACTCCTACGCCGCCGCGCAGGCCGCCGAGGAGGCGGCCGAGCAGGGGCAGGACTGGCCGTACGCCGAGGCCGTGCTCGCGCGGGCCGAGGAGCTGGCCGAGCGCGGCGAGAAGGTGCTGGCCGAGGCGGCCCGCGGGCTCGGCCTGGACGCCGAGGAGCTGGACACCGCCCTGGTGGACGGCCGGCACATGCTGATCGTCGACGCGGACCAGGCCGAGGGCAAGGCCATCGGCGTGACCGGCACTCCCACGTACGTCATCGGCGGCGAGCTGCTGGACGGCAGCAAGAACCAGGACGGGCTGCGGGCGCGCATCGAGGAGATCGCCGACCGGCTGCTGGCGGAGCGCAGCGGGTCGTAACGGGGTGTAGTGGAACGTAGCGGGTCGCAGCAACCCGCGGGGAGGCCGTCGCCGGAGCGGCGGCCGTCGCTTAGAGCAGCGGTTTGTACAGGTGGTACGCGATGGGCAGGTAGCCCAGTGACTCGTACAGCCGCAGCGCCGGGGTGTTGCCGGCGAAGACGTTGAGGCCGAGGGTCCGCGCGCCGTGCGCGAGAACCTCGGCCTCCGCCAGCAGCATCAGGGACCTGCCGTGGCCGCGGCCCCGGTGCGCGGGTACGACCTCGACGTCGTAGACGTAGGCGTCCGGTGCGTCCGGACCCTCGTCGCGCAGTGCCGCCCAGAGGGTGCCGACGGGGGTGCCCTCGTGGGTGAGGACGCGCAGCATGGTGCCGGCGGTGGCGGCGCCGTCGGGCAGCAGCGCGAGGGCGTCCGCGTCGGCCTTGGCGCGGGCCTCCGCGGCCGGGACGCCGCCGTCGGTCCAGTCCTGCACGTATCCGGCGCGGGATTCCTCCCGCCAGCCGGTGTACTCGGCGTCGGTCATCCGCCGCCCTTCGCTGCCCTCGGGCAGCCGGGGGGCGGCGGTCAGCGTTTTGGCCATGGTGCGGCTGCGTTCGACGTAGCCGAGGGCGCCGGCAAGCCCGAGGCCGACCTCGGCGCCGGCGTCGACGGACAGCTCGATGCGGGTGCAGCCCCAGCCGCGCAGCACCTCCTCGGCGGCGAGCGCGGCGACGGTGCCGCGGCCGCGGTGCCGGTCGCGCTCGTCGATGGAGAGCCGGACGATGCGGCCGGCGGCCGGGCCGAAGCGGTGGTCGGTGGCGAGGTCGACGGTGCCCACGGGCCTGCTGTTGACGCAGACCTCGTACGCGCGGGACCGGGCGCCGCCGGGGCCGCGCTGCTCGGGTGCGGTGGGCCGCAGGGTGGTGGTCACCTTCGTGTTGTACCGGTCCGGCGGCCGCGCGTCACGGGGTTTGCGGGGAGCGGTGTGTGCGCCCGCGGAGCCCTTGCAGTCCGTGCGGCCTTTGCAGCTTGCGCAGCTTTTGCGGCCCTTACGGGTCGAGGTCCGCCGCCGCCTGCTCGTCGAAGGTCCGGGCGGCCTTGGCGGTCACCGGGCCGGGGGCGGCGGGCAGTTCCCGGCCGTCGACGGCGCGCACGGCCTGGACGTCGCGGAGGGTGGAGGTCAGGAAGACCTCCTCGGCGCGCTCCAGGACGTCGTAGGGCAGGTTCGTCTCCTTGGCCCCGGTCCACTCCAGGACGAGGGCGCGGGTGATGCCGGCGAGGCACCCGGAGGCGAGGGGCGGGGTGTGCAGCTCGCCGTCGAGGACGACGAACACGTTGGAGGCGGTGCCCTCGCACAGCGCCCCGGCGGTGTTGGCGAGCAGGGCCTCGCCGGCGCCGTGCTCCCTGGCGCGGGCGAGGGCGACGACGTTCTCGCCGTAGGAGGTGGACTTGATGCCGGCGAGCGCGCCGCGTTCGTTGCGGGTCCAGGGCACGGTCACGACGGCGGTGGTGTCGGGGCGCCGGGGCGTTGCGGCGACCGCGACGACGAGGGTGGGGCGGGCTTCGCCGCGCTCGGAGCCGAGGGGGGCGAGGCCGCCGGTGTAGGTGATGCGCAGCCGCCCGAGCGGCATGGGGTTGGCGTCGAGGACGGCCGCGCAGGCGTGCCGGATCTCGTCGAGGTCGGGCTCGGGAAGGCCCAGGGCGCGGGCGGAGGCGGTCAGCCTGGCGAGGTGGCGGGTGAGGGCGAAGGGGCGGCCCTGGACGGCCTTGAGCGTCTCGAAGACGCCGTCGCCGACGGTCAGACCGTGGTCGAGGACCGAGACGCGCGCGCCGTCGGCGTCCTGCAGCGAACCGTTGAGCCAGATCGTCACCGTGTCGTCCCTCCGAGCGGCTGATGGATGCCGGAGCCCGACGCTATCGCGAGCAGCCGCGAAGCCTTGAGCTCCGTCTCGGCCCACTCGCGCTCGGGGTCGGAGCCCCAGGTGATGCCGGCGCCGGTGCCGAAGCGCAGGACGGGGCCGGGGGCGGCGGTGCGGTCGATCCAGAAGGTGCGGATGCCGACGGCGAGCTGGCCGGTGCCGCGGTCGGCGTCGACCCAGCCGACGCCGCCGCAGTAGGGGCCGCGGGGGGCCGTCTCCAGGGCCCGGATGATCTGCAGGGCGCTCTCCTTGGGGGCGCCGGTGACCGAGCCGGGCGGGAAGGTGGCCGAGAACAGCTCGGCCCACCCCGCGCCGTCGGCGATCCTGCCGCGCACGGTGGAGACGAGGTGGACCAGTCCGGGGTGGGGTTCGACCGCGCAGAGCGCGGGGACGGTCACGGAGCCGGTGGCGCAGACTCGCCCGAGATCGTTGCGGACGAGGTCCACGATCATCACGTTCTCGGCGTGGTCCTTCTCCAGCAGGTCGGCGGCGGTGCGGCCGGTGCCCTTGATCGGGCCGGACTCGACGGTGCGGCCGGTGCGGCGCAGATAGAGCTCGGGAGAGGCGGTGGCGACCTCGACGCCGTGGGCGGGCAGGCGGACGCAGCCCGCGTAGGGGGCGGGGTTGTCGCGCGCGAGGAGGGCGGTGAGGGCGTCGACGTCGGCCGCGGCGGGGTCGGGCAGGGGCGCGCTGAGGACGCGGCAGAGGTTCGCCTGGTAGACCTCGCCGGCCGCGATGTGCTCGCGGATGCGGCGGACGCCGGCGGTGTAGGCGGCGCGGTCCAGGGAGCTGGTCCAGTCCCCGGCGGCCGGGCCGTGCCACCGGGCGGAGGCTGCGGGGCGGGGCGGGGCCGGCCGCACGTCGCCGAAGCGCGCGCAGGTCAGCCGCCCCTCGAAGTCCGCGACCACCGCCCACCAGCCCGTGGACTCCAGGGCTGCCGGGTCGCGGGTCACGTCGCGCAGATCGGTGGCGAGGAGGCCGCCGAAGCGGGCCATCGGAGGGAGGCTCGGGGGGAAGCTGTGCACGTCATCGAGTCTATGGCGGGGGCGTCCGGAGCGGCCCGGGCGAACAATCAGGGCAGCACGCTGCGGAAACGGAATTTGAGCTGGCGCTGGAATCCGCTAGAGTTCAACACGTCGCCGGGACGCGGAAGCGAACCGGACAGACACTGCGGACGTAGCTCAGTTGGTAGAGCACCACCTTGCCAAGGTGGATGTCGCGAGTTCGAGTCTCGTCGTCCGCTCGAGTTGGGGGATCTTCCCGAACCCCCGCACTCCTGGTGGAGTGGCCGAGAGGCGAGGCAACGGCCTGCAAAGCCGTCTACACGGGTTCAAATCCCGTCTCCACCTCCAAGGACGATTAGCTCAGCGGGAGAGCGCTTCCCTGACACGGAAGAGGTCACTGGTTCAATCCCAGTATCGTCCACCAGGGTCTTCACAGACCTTCCCGCGCGATTAGCTCAGCGGGAGAGCGCTTCCCTGACACGGAAGAGGTCACTGGTTCAATCCCAGTATCGCGCACGCTGTACCTGCGGAAACGCAGTGCATCCCGGACGATTAGCTCAGCGGGAGAGCGCTTCCCTGACACGGAAGAGGTCACTGGTTCAATCCCAGTATCGTCCACCAGGGTCTTCACGGACCCTCCCGCGCGATTAGCTCAGCGGGAGAGCGCTTCCCTGACACGGAAGAGGTCACTGGTTCAATCCCAGTATCGCGCACACCGATCGGCCGGAGGCCGGGGCTCAAGGGCTCCGGCCTCCGGCCGTTTCCGCAGGCGGCAAGGCCGGGAAAAGCGGAGGGCGAAGGGCAATACGAAGGGCCGGGCGCCTCCCCAGGTGCCCGGCCCTTCGTGCCGTCCGCCGTACCCCCGTCCCCACGGGGTTGATCCGCCGGCTTGTCCCCGGCCCGGGCCGCTCTCCCGGGCCCGGGGCGCTCAGCGCCCCAGCATTCCGGCGACGGACGACGCTTGTGTGACGACGGCGTCCCAGCCGCCGAAGAGGACGGCGAGGAACGCCGCCAGGGGCACCACCATGACCACGGCGACAGCCGGGTGCCGGGTGCCGGAGGGCCTGGGGGCGAAGAGGCCCGTGACCAGGTCGGCGGCCCGGTGACCGCGCGACCGGATGACCGTACGTCCCGCCGTTTCCGCCATGGTTCCGCTCCTGGTGTGTGGGCCTGTCCCCCGCCGTGTGAAGTCGCACGAGCGGCGGGCGTCTGACCTCGGGGGACGAGTGCTGCACCCGCCGCTCGATCTCCACACTAGGGGCGCGGGCCCGGCCGGGCGTCATGCCCTCGTATCGATTGGCGGGCATCCGGGAGGATGAGCGGACGCCGGGCGGCTACTCCCCTGGTTGGACACGGGCGTCCCCGCCCTTGGGGTCTTCCCGGAGGGGGCGCCCGGAGACGGCCGGGAATCCCCCGGGCCGGGGTGACTTCGGTCACTTCCACCCCGCCCCCGGCCTTAACGATCTTCACAGTCCCGGCGGCCCCTCCCCTGCCCGTCGCACACGCCCCAGCCGCCCCTCCCGCCTCGGCAGGAACGAGGGGCTCCGGGCCGGGCACGGCCCCAATCCCCCTGCGGACACGGCTCCTTGGCGCCGCTCCCCCGCGCCCGGGGTGAGCGAGCGCCGGCCCGGGCCCGCCGCCCGCCGTCCGCGCCGGGTGCGGGCAATCCACTCGCCGACGCATGCGCGGCCTATCAGCGCGCCCGCCCGTCAATCCGTAAGCTGTGCCACGTCAGACGGACCGGGCAGCGGGGATGAAGATGGCGATGATGCGGCTCCGGCGCGAGGACCCGCGTGTCGTCGGCTCGTTCCGGCTTCACCGCCGGCTCGGCGCGGGCGGCATGGGTGTGGTGTACCTCGGCTCCGACCGGCGCGGGCAGCGCGTGGCGCTGAAGGTGATCCGGCCGGACCTCGCCGAGGACCAGGAGTTCCGCTCGCGGTTCGCGCGCGAGGTGCAGGCGGCCCGGCGCATCCGCGGCGGCTGCACGGCGCGGCTGGTGGCCGCCGACCTGGACGCGGACCGCCCGTGGTTCGCGACGCAGTACGTACCGGGGCCCTCCCTGCACGACAAGGTGAACGAGGAGGGGCCGCTGTCGGCGGCTCAGACCGCCTCCATCGGGGCGGCGTTGGCCGAGGGACTGCTCGCCGTGCACGACGCGGGCGTGGTCCACCGGGACCTCAAGCCCTCGAACATCCTGCTGTCCCCCAAGGGCCCGCGCATCATCGACTTCGGCATCGCGTGGGCCACCGGCGCGAGCACCCTGACCCACGTGGGCACGGCGGTGGGCTCGCCCGGCTTCCTCGCCCCCGAACAGGTGCGCGGCGCCGCCGTCACGCCCGCCACGGACGTCTTCGCCCTCGGCGCGACCCTCGCCTACGCCTCCACTGCGGACTCGCCCTTCGGCCAGGGCAGTTCGGAGGTCATGCTCTACCGGGTCGTCCACGAGGAACCGCAGCTCATGGCCGTACCGGACGCCCTGGCGCCGCTGATCCACGCGTGCCTGGCCAAGGATCCCGAGGAGCGGCCGAGCACGCTGCAGCTGTCGCTGCGGCTGAAGGAGATCGCCGCCCGCGAGGCGCAGGGCCTCTCCGAGGGCCGGCATCCCCTGGCGCGGCGCGACCCCGAGCGGCCGTCGGGCCGCCGGGCCGCGGACTACGCGGAGCAGCGCACCGAGCGGCCCACGGTCAAGGCGCCTGCGCCGCACCCGCACGTCCCGCAGGGCCGGCCCGAGCCCGGCCGCCGTCCGGCCGCGCGGCCGGGCCGGGCCAACGGGGCTGCCGGACCCGGGCAGTCCGGCAGGGGCGCCGCCGGGGCCGCTGCCCGGCGCGGCGGGCAGCCCGCGGCCCGTACGGGTTCCGGCGCCCGGCGGCCGGCGCGGGACCCGCGGCTGCTGCGGCAGCGGCTGACCGTCTTCGTGGTGGTGACGCTGCTGGTCGCCCTGGGCATCGCCGTCGCGCAGGGCTGCCAGGGTCCCGAGCGGAACACGGACGGGCTGCAGCAGGTGCCTTCGGTCTCCCGGAGCGACCAGCCCGGGCAGCAGGTACGGCACGGACAGCAGGGCTTCTTCGGGGCGCCGGGCGGGCACTGACCGCCGGCAGGCTCGGCTCAGGCGCGTGCTGCCCGGCCCGCCGGGCGGGCCCCGGTCCTGCGGTCCTCAGTCCTGCGGGCGGCCCGCCGTCACCGCGTAGAACGACACGGCGGCCGCCGCGCCCACGTTGAGCGAGTCGATTCCGTGGGCCATGGGGATGCGCACCCACTCGTCCGCCGCCATCAACGCGCGCGTGGACAGGCCCTCGCCCTCGGCACCCAGCATGAGGGCGACCCGCTCCAGCCGGTGCGGGGCCGCCGCGTCGATGGACGTGGCCTTCTCGTCCGGGGTGAGGGCCAGGATCCGGAAGCCCGCCTCGCGCACGGTCTCCAGGTCGCGCGGCCAGGTCTCCAGGCGCGCGTAGGGCACGGAGAAGACGGCGCCCATGGAGACCTTCACCGAACGCCGGTAGAGCGGGTCCGCGCAGTCGGGGGAGAGCAGGACCGCGTCCATGCCGAGGGCCGCCGCGCTGCGGAAGATGGCCCCGATGTTCGTGTGGTCGTTGACCGCCTCCATGACGGCGACGCGGCGCGTGCTCCGCAGCAGCTCCGCGGCGGACGGCAGGGGCTTGCGCTGCATGGAGGCGAGGGCCCCGCGGTGGACGTGATAGCCCGTCACCCGCTCGGCGAGGTCGGGGCTCACGGCGTAGACGGGGGCCGGCGCCTCGTCGATGACGTCGCGCATGACGTCGACCCACTTGGCCGACAGCAGCATCGAGCGCATCTCGTACCCGGCGTGGCGGGCGCGCCGGATGACCTTCTCGCCCTCGGCGATGAAGAGCCCTTCGGCGGGTTCGCGGCGGCGGCGCAGCTCGACGTCGGTCAGGCCCGTGTAGTCGTGCAGGCGCGGGTCGTCGGGGTCGTCGATGGTGATGATGTCGGCCATGTTCTCGGTCCTCGGTGCGGGGTGCTCGGTCGCGGGCGGGGCGGTGGGCTCTAGCGGCCGGTTCCGGTGCCGATCGTCACCACGTCGCCGATGACGATGACCGCGGGGGGCCGTATGCCTTCCGCCGCGACGCGCTCGCCGACGGTGGCCAGGGTCGCGTCGACGCGCCGCTGGGCGGCGGTGGTGCCCTCCTGCACGACGGCGACGGGCGTGGCGGCGGGGCGGCCGTGCCGGACGAGGACCTCGGCGATGGCGCCGATGTTCTCGACCGACATCAGCAGGACGAGGGTGCCGCGGAGCCTGGCGACGGCCTCCCAGTCGACCAGGGACCGCGGGTCGGCGGGGGCGACGTGGCCGCTGACGACCGTGAACTCGTGCGCGACGCCGCGGTGGGTGACGGGGATGCCGGCGGCGCCGGGGACGCTGATGGTGCTGGAGATGCCGGGGACGACGGTGCACGGGATGCCGTGCTCGGCGAGGGCCTGGGCCTCTTCCATGCCGCGGCCGAAGACGAAGGGGTCGCCGCCCTTGAGGCGCACGACCGACTTGCCGGCCCTGGCGTGCTCGATCAGGGCGTTGTTGATGGCTTCCTGGGCCATGAAGCGGCCGTACGGGATCTTCGCGGCGTCGATGACCTCGACGTGCGGGGGGAGCTCGTCGAGGAGGTCGCGCGGGCCGAGGCGGTCGGCGATGACGACGTCGGCCTGGGCGAGGAGGCGGCGGCCGCGCACGGTGATGAGGTCGGGGTCGCCGGGGCCGCCGCCGACGAGGGCGACGTGGCCGGTGGCGGTGTCGTGGCCGTCACCGGCGCCCGTGGAGCGGGGGCGGAAGTGCGGGGCGGTCAGGGAGCCGTCGCGCAGGCCCTCGATGATCGCGTCGCGGACGGCGGCGGAGCGGCGGGGGTCGCGGCCGGTGAGCACGGCGACGGTGACGCCCTCGCTGCGGCCGGTGGCGGGCGTCCAGGCGGAGGCGGCGTCCGCGTCGTCGCTGCGCACGGCCCACACGCGCCGGGCCTCGGCCTCGGCGGAGGCGGCCCGGTTGGCCTCGGGGTCGTCGGTGGAGATCAGGGCGTACCAGGCGCCGTCGAGGTCGCCGTCCCGGTAGCGGCGGCGCTCCCAGCGCAGTTCGCCGGTGTCGGCCATCGCTTCGACGGAGGGGGTGGCGGAGGGGGAGACGAGGACGACGTCCGCACCGGCGGCGAGCAGGGCGGGCAGCCGGCGCTGGGCGACCTGCCCGCCGCCGAGGACGACGACGCGGCGGCCGGAGAGGCGCAGTCCGACGGGGTAGGCGACGGCTTCGTTGTGCTCGGCCATGGGCGTGCGGTTCTCCTCGTGGGCGGGCGAATGCGCTGGTGGGGACACCCTACGGTGCGACGGGGGGCCGGGGGCGGGGTGGGACGGGCGCTTCCGCCGGCGGCACGTGGCGAACCCCCCACGCGCCGGGGGCGTGTGGGGGGTTCGCCGTGGGTCGTCAGGCCTTTTCGGTGACGCCCGCCGTGTCGAACGTGGCCACCTCGTGCATGGCGCGGGCGGCGCTCTGCACGATCGGCAGGGCCAGCAGGGCGCCCGTGCCCTCGCCGAGGCGGAGGTCGAGGTCGACCAGGGGGCGCAGGCCGAGCTTCGTCAGCGCCGCGACGTGGCCCGGCTCCGCGCTGCGGTGGCCGGCGATGCAGGCCGCGAGCGCCTCGGGGGCGATGGCGCGGGCCACGAGGGCCGCGGCCCCGGCGCTCACGCCGTCCAGGATCACCGGCGTGCGCAGGGACGCGCCGCCGAGGATCAGGCCGACGAGGGCCGCGTGCTCCAGGCCGCCGACGGCGGCGAGGACGCCGATGGGGTCCTTCGGGTCCGGCTGGTGCAGTTCGAGGGCGCGCCGGACGACGTCGACCTTGCGGGCGTGCATCTCGTCGTTGATGCCGGTGCCGCGGCCGGTGATCTCGGCCGGGTCGGCCTCGGTGTAGACGGAGATGAGGGCGGCCGACACCGTGGTGTTGGCGATGCCCATCTCGCCGGTGAGGAGCGCCTTGTTGCCGGCCGCGACCAGGTCGCGGGCGGTCTCGATGCCCACCTCCAGGGCGTGCATCGCCTCCTCGCGGGTCATGGCGGGGCCGGTGGTGATGTCGGCGGTGCCGGCGCGGACCTTGCGCGGCAGGAGGCCGGGGGTGCTGGGCAGCTCCCCCGCGACGCCGACGTCCACGACGCAGACCTCGGCGCCGACCTGGTTGGCGAACGCGTTGCACACGGCGCCGCCGCCCAGGAAGTTGGCCACCATCTGGGAGGTGACCTCCTGCGGCCACGCGGTGACGCCCTGGGCGTGCACCCCGTGGTCGCCGGCGAAGATCGCGACGGCGGCGGGCTCGGGGATCGGCGGCGGGCACTTGCGCGACAGGCCGCACAGCTGCGCGGAGATGATCTCCAGCATGCCGAGCGCGCCGGACGGCTTGGTCATGCGCTTCTGCCGCTCCCACGCCTCGCCGAGCGCCTTGGCGTCCAGCGGGCGGATGCCGCGCAGGGTCTCGGCGAGCAGGTCGTGCGGCTCCTCGCCGGGCAGGGCCCGGCGGCCGTACTCCTCCTCGTGCACCACCCACGACAGCGGCCGACGCTTGGACCAGCCGGCCTGCATCAGCTCGGGCTCGTCCGGGAACTCGTCGACGTACCCGACGCACAGGTAGGCGACGACCTCCAGGTGCTCGGGCAGGCCCAGGGTGCGGACCATCTCGCGCTCGTCGAAGAAGCTGACCCAGCCGACGCCGAGGCCCTCGGCGCGGGCGGCGAGCCAGAGGTTCTCGACGGCCAGCGCGGAGGAGTACGGGGCCATCTGCGGCTGGGTGTGGCGGCCCAGGGTGTGGCGGCCGCCGCGGGTGGGGTCGGCGGTGACGACGATGTTGACGGGCGTCTCGAGGATCGCCTCGATCTTCAGTTCCTTGAACTGCTTGGCCCGGCCCTTCGGCAGCGACTTGGCGTAGGCGTCGCGCTGGCGCCGGGCCAGTTCGTGCATGGCCTGCCGGGTCTCCGCGGAGCGGATGACGACGAAGTCCCAGGGCTGGGAGTGGCCGACGCTGGGGGCGGTGTGCGCGGCCTCCAGGACGCGCAGCAGCACCTCGTGCGGGATGGGGTCGGTGCGGAAGCCGTTGCGGATGTCGCGCCGCTCGCGCATCACGCGGTGCACGGCCTCGCGCTCGGCGTCGCCGTACCCGACGGCGGCGGGCACCTCGGGCTGCGGCTCGGCAGGGGCGGCCTCCTCCGCCGGGGCGGCCTCGGCCTCGCGGGGCGCGGGAACGACCGGTTCCTGCGCCTCGGCGGGCTCGGCGGGGGCCTGCTGGGGGGCGGCGTCGGCGGGGGCCTCGGGTGCGGTGGCCGGGGTGATGACCTGGGGGCCTGCGGGGGCGGCCGCCCGGGCGTCGTCCTCGGCGGCCGGCTCGGGCAGGTCGGCTGCGGTCTGCTCCGGCGCCGGGGTCTGCGCTGCGTCCTCGGTCGCGGGTGCCTGCGGTTCGGAGATGGTGGCCTGCTCGGTCTGCGGTACGCCGGCGACGGCGTGCGGGTCGGACGGGGCGGACGGGTCGCCGGTGGGAACGGCGGGCGCGGCGTCGGCGGGCGTGCCGGGGGCGGCGGCCTGCTCGGGCTGCGGGGCATCGGGCTGCTGCGCGACCGGGGCGGGGCCGGATCCGGCCTCGGCAGCGGCCGGGGCGGAGTCGGACTCGGCCCCCGCCCGGGCCTCGGCAGCGGCGGCGGCCTGCTCAGGCTGCGGGGCAGCAGCAGCCGCGTCGACCGGGCCGGACGGTTCACCGGCGGGAACGACCGGCTCGGCGGCGGGCGTGCCGGCCTCGGCGGCCTGCTCGGGCTGCGGAGCATCGACCGGCTGCGCGACCGGGGCGGGACCGGACTCGGTCCCGGCCTCGGCGACAGCGGCGGCCTGCTCAGGCTGCGGGGCGGCAGCGGGCGCGTCCATCGGCTCGGACGGTTCACCGGCGGGGACGGCGGGCTCGGCGGCCTGCTCGGGCTGCGGAACGTCGACCGGCTGCGTGACCGGGGCGGGACCGGACCCGGCGCCCGCCTCGGCGACGGTCTCAGGCTGCGTGGCAGCAGCGGGCTCGTCAACCGGTGCGGACTCACCGACGGGAACGACGGGCTCGGCGGCGGGCGTGCCGACCTCGGCGGCCTGCTCGGACTGCGGAGCATCGACTGGCTGCGCGACCGGGGCGGAACCGGACTCGGCGCCCGCCTCGACCTGGACAGCAGCGGAAGCGTCGACCGGCGCGGTCTTGGCGGCCTCCGGCACGGAGGCGGCGGGCCCGGCAGCCGGACCGGCCTGCGGCACGGCCTGGGCCTCCGCCGCCGCTACGGGCTCGGCAACGGCGTCGGCAGCCTGGTCGGCCTGCGTTGCGACGGCGGAAGCACCCGCCGCGGGCTCGGCACCGGCGGGCTGCTCGGGCTGCGGGATACCCGCCTGGGCGTCCGGAACGGGCTCGGCAGCGGCGGCTTCAGCGGGAGCGGCAGGAGCGGCGGCGGAAGCATCCGCCACGGGCACCGGACCGGCCGCCTGCTCGGGCTGCCCGGCCTCGGGCTGCGCCTCGACCTGTGCCTCCACCGCGCCCTCGGCAGCGACCGGGGCGGCGGCCTGCGCGTCCACCGCGGGGTCCGCGACGACGGGAGCCGCGGCTTCGGCAACCTGCTCCGCCTGCGGCGCGGTGACGGAGGCGTCCGCCACCGGCACGGAACCGGCGGCCTGCACCGCCACGTCCTGCGCCTCTGCCGCCACGGCCTCGGCCCGGACGGCGGCCTGCGCGTCCGCCACGGGAGCGGCTACGGCAGCCGCCTCCGGTGCGGGCCGGGCCACGTCCGGCGTCTCGGGAGCCGCGAGCTGCTCCGGCGTTCCGTCGACGACCGGGGCGGTCTGCACCGGGGGTTCGCCGACGGGAGCGACCGTCGCGGCGGCCTCTGCCGACAGGGCGTCAGCGAGGACGGCGGCCTGGTCGCCGGGGGCCTGCGGAACATCGGCGGGGGCGGCGGCCTCGGCGGCCGGCGTCGGCGGGACCTCGGCCGGAGCCTGACCCTGGTCGGCCGGAACGGCGGTCTGCTCCGGCTCGGCCGCACCGGCCGGGACACCGGGAGCCGCGACGGCCTCGACGGCCTCGGCGACCTCGGCAACCTGCTCAGGCTGCCCGGCATCGGCGGCGGGAGCCTCGGTCACGACCGGCTCGGCCACGACCGGCTCGGCCGCGAGCGGCTCGGCGGCCGCCGCAGGCTGGGGCTCCACTACGACCTGGTCGGCCGGGGCGGCCTCCGGGACCGGGTGCGGGTCCGGCGCGGGGGCGAGCGCGGGCTCGGCGCCCGCGGCGGGAGCCGCCTGCGCATCGGCCTGCGGAGCCTCGGCGGGCGCGGCCACCTGCTCGGCCTCGGCGGCAGGCGCCGGAGCGACGTCCGCCACGACGGCGGCCTGGGGAGCCGGTTCGGCCGCGACGCTCGGCGGTACGTGGACCTGCCCGGTGGCCGCGGCGACCACGGCGTCGATGGCGCTGAGCCCGGTCGAGGGCGCCGTGCCGACGGCCGGCTCGGCGGCGACGGGGTGTCCGGCGGGCTGCTCCGGGGCGGCTGACTGCACGTCAACGGCGGGGGCGGCGGGGCCGGCCGCCTGGGGCGGCACGAAGGCCGCGGCGGGCGGCTGCGGCTGGGCGTCCCACGTGCCCGGCTGCTGCTGCGGCACCTCGCCGAGGCGCGGGGCCTGCTGAAGGCCCGTCTCGTCGGTGGTGGCGTCGAGGTATTCGGGGCCCGGTGCGGGCGCCGCCGGGGATACGGGCGGGAAGCCCGGGGCGGGGGCCGGCGCGGCGGGGCCGCGGTCGGCCAGGGAGCGGACGACTCCGCCGGTGGGGTCCGGGACGGGCGGGCCCATGTGCAGGGGGCGGCGCGGTGCCGCGGGGGCGGCGGGCGGCTGGCCCACGGCGGCCGGGGGGATGCGGACGTCGCCGTAGTCGACGGAGCCGGTGTCGCGTCCGCCGCTCTCGTGCGTGCCGCCCTGGACGGCCGGCTGCTCCATCCAGGCGCCCTGGGCGCCCGGCATCAGCAGGAGGTCGTCCTCGTCGGCACCGTCCGGCTCCGTGCCGTCCCCGTGGTCGAGGAAGGTGAACGCGGCGGGGGCTCCGGGGTCGGCAGGGGCTACGGCGTCCGCGGGGAACGGGTGGCCGGGCAGTGCGCCTGCGTTCTCCGGCTGTCCCTCGCCCGGGAACTGGCCGGTGTCGGTCATGCGTACCCCTCGCCCATCGGTAGTGCTCCTTCCAACCGCTCACGCCCATAGTCAAGAACGAGCGTCCGTGCCTCGCGGCACGTTGTACGTCGCCCGCCCCTACCTTGCCGTGCCCCCGCCAAAAGGAGGGTGCGTTCGGGACATTGACGACTGTGGTGTCGGACACCGAGGGGCGGTACAACGATCCGCCAGCCTACCCTCCGCCCGGCGGGGCGGGGTCACAGGTGGGTACGGCGTCCGCTCAGCAGGAAGGCGACGGACCGTTCGCGCTCGGCCCAGGCGGCGGGGTCGAGCTCCACGGCCTGGAGCAGGGTGCATTCGACGGCGTAGCCGCCCTCGGCGAGGGCGCGGCCGACGGCCTCGGCCTCGTCGCGGGTGGCGGCGTGGGCGACGATGCGCTCGGGGCGGCGGGCGGCGCAGGCGGCGACGACGGGGGCGCCTCCGCCGCCGACGCGGACGACGTCGGGTTCGGGGAGGTCCTCCAGGACCTGGGGGGCGGCGCCGTGGACGACCTGGAGCTGGACGCCGTAGCGGCGGGCGACGGCGGTGGTGCGGGCGCAGGCGTCGGCGTCGCGGTCGACGGCGATGACGGCGGCGCCGAAGCGGGCGGCCTCGACGGCGGCGGCGCCGCTGCCGGAGCCGATGTCCCAGACGAGGTCGCCGACGCGGGGGCCGAGGCGGGCGAGTTGGGCGGCGCGCAGTTCGGTGGCCTCGCCCTCGCCGAGGTCGCTGCCGTAGGCGTCGGCGGGCAGGGCCCAGCCGCGGACGGCCGGGGGGTAGCCGGGGTCGCGGCCGGCGATCCAGCCGCCGCCGGCGCGGGGGCGGGTCGCTCCCCAGCCGGGGACGGTGGCGGGCGTGGCGCCGGCGCCGCCGATGACGATGACGACGTTGGGGTCGCGCCAGTGGTGGTCGGGGGCCTTGTCGGAGGTGAGGACGGTGACCTGTTCGCGCTCGGTGCCGAGCTCCTCGCAGATGACGAAGGTGCGGTGGACGTCGCCGAGGAGGAGGGCGAGTTCCGCGGGGCCGGCGCCGGGCGAGGTGAGGACGGCGACCTTGGTGTGGGCGCGGCAGACGTTGACGGCGCGGCGCAGGTCGCGGCTGTGGGCGACGACGATCTGGGCGTCGTCCCAGGGCATGCCGGCGCGGGCGAAGGCGGCGGCGACGGAGGAGACGGCGGGCACGACCTCGACCTCCAGGCCGTGCTGGGGGGCGCGCAGGGTGCGGACGACGCCGAAGAAGCCGGGGTCGCCGTCGGCGAGGACGACGGCGGAGCCGCGGTGGCCGGCGATGCGGCGGGCGGCGAGGTCGACGCTGCCCAGGCGGATGCGCTCGGCGGCGGGCGGGACTTCGGGCAGGCCGAGGTGGTGGGCGGCGCCGGCCACGAGGGTGGCGGCGGCCAGGGCGGAGCGGGCCGCGTCCGTGAGTGGTGAGCCGTCCCACCCGATCACCGTGACCCGGTCGGCCATCGTCGTCATTCTCCTGGGCTTGTCGGCGCGTCTGCGGGCGGGTCTGTCGGCGGGAAGTGCGGAAGCGGGGGGCGGGGCAGGGCGAGCGTACCCCCTATTGGTCCGGACCTTCCCCGGTCCGGATGCGGTGACCGGGCCCGCCCGGCCCGCGGCCGGAGCCGCTCCGGGACCGGCGGGTGTCAGGACCAGTCGTGGAAGGCGGCAGCGTAGCCGGGGTCCCCCGCGGGCCGCTCGCGCATTTCGTCGAGGTCCTCGGGGAGGAGGCTCCAGATGATGAGGTCGGTGCGGAGCTCGGTCCAGCCGCCGTCCTCGGTGCGGCCGCGTCCTATCCAGGCGTTGCGCAGCACGCCCTCGCTGATGCAGCCGATCTTCTGGGCGACCTGCTGGGAGGCCGTGTTGTCGGCGGCGGTGCGCAGCTCCAGGCGCTCGAACTTCTGGTCGCGGAAGAGCCACTCGGCGACGGCGAGCACGGATTCGCAGGCGTAGCCCTCGCCGCGGGCCCACGGGGCGACGACGTAGCCGACCTCGGCGGACAGGGCCCGCCAGTCGGTGTGGTGGAGGTGGACGCAGCCGACGAGGCGGTGGGTGAGGAACTCGGTGACCGCAAAGACGATTCCGCGCCCGTCGGTGCGCTCGGCCGGGGCCTCGCGCAGGGCCCAGTCACGGGCGTGGGCGGTGGTGTAGGGGTGGGGCACCGAGGTCCAGGCGGTGACGAGTTCGTCGCTCATCATCTCCGCGAGCGCGGGCACGTCCTCGGCTTCGAACGGGCGCAGCACCAGCCGGTCCGTACTGATGGAGATGTCCGGGAAGGTGGATGTCATGTGCTGCTCCAACGCCGGGGAAGTGGGCTCGGGACGGGGCGCTCCGGGCTTGAGTGCACCAGCATGCAGCATCGATGCGTGCGTGCGCCAAGCGCGTCGGCCCCGCGCACGCCGATGGGTGCGCGGGGCCTGGGGCCACAGGGGCGTCTGTGGTTACGGAAGCGACAGGCGGGGTCAGCCCTTCACCGCGCCGAAGGCGGGGAGGACGGCACCGTTGCTGAACTTCTGCTCGATGAACTTCTTCACCTCGTCGGAGTTGAGGAGCTTGGCGAGCTTCTGGACGCGCGGGTCGGACTCGTTGCCCTTCTTCACGGCGAGGAAGTTGGCGTAGGGGTTGCCGTCGGCCTTCTCCAGGGCGATGGCGTCCTTGGCCGGGTTGAGCTTGTGGCCGATGGCGAAGTTGCCGTTGATGACGGCGGCGTCGACGTCGGCGAGGCGGGAGGGGATCTGGGCGGCCTCGAGCTCGGTGAACTTGATGCCCTTGTCGTCCTTGATGTCCGAGAGCTTGGCCCCGGAGCCGACGCCGTCCTTCAGGACGATGACGCCGTTGTCGGCCAGCAGCTTCAGGGCGCGGCCCTCGTTGGTGGCGTCGTTGGGCACGGCGATGGTCGCGCCGCTGCCGAGGTCGCCGGCCTTCTTTACCTTTTCGGAGTACAGGCCGAGCGGCTCGATCTCGACGTTGACGACCGGGACGATGTCGGTCTTCTGCTTCTTGTTGAAGTCGTCGAGGTACGGCTTGTGCTGGAAGAAGTTGGCGTCGACCTCGCCGTTCTGCGTGGCGGTGTTCGGGAGCACGTAGTCGTTGAACTCCTTCACCTCCAGCTTCAGGCCGGCCTTCTCCGCGAGGTTGTCGCGGACGAAGTTGAGGATGTCGCCGTGCGGGGTCGGGCTGGCGGCGACGACGAGCTTGGCGGCCGGGTCGGCGTCCTTGCCCTTCTTCGAGCTGCCGGACGAGGAGGTGTCGGACGGAGCGCTGCACGCGCTCAGGCCGAGGGTGAGTGCGGCGGCGGCCGCGACGGCGGCGGTGAGCTTGACGGTGGTACGCACGAAGAGTGCCCCTCTTTCTGGATTTCCTGGGTTCACGAGGTGTTGCCGCCCGGCAAAGGGTCCGGGCTCGTGGATCTGCGGTGAGGGGCGAAATGCCCCTCGTGCCAGGCCTGATCAGCTCCGATCAGGAAGTCTTGCGGTCAGGAGGCCTTGGAGGCGGCCTCCGGTGCCTCGGCCTGGGCCGGGACGGTCGCCACGGGCTTGGGCGCCACGCGGGCGGGGGCCCACAGGCGGCGCAGGCCCACGGGGGCGGCCTGCCGCCCGCCGCGCCGGGCGAGGGCCCGTACGGCGAGGTCTCCGGCGAGCTGGACGATGGTGACGATGACGATGAGCAGCACGATGGTGATGTTCATCAGGCCGGTCTCGGAGCGCTGGTAGCCGTAGACGATGGCCAGGTTTCCGAGGCCGCCGCCGCCGACCGCGCCGGCCATCGCGGAGTAGCCGATGAGGGCGATGACGGTCGTGGTCAGGCCCGCGATGACCGAGGGCAGGGCCTGCGGGAGCAGCACCTTGAAGATCACGGTCCAGGTGCCGCCGCCCATGGACTGGACGGCTTCGACGAGGCCGTGGTCGACCTCGCGGAGCGCGGTCTCCACCAGCCGGGCGAAGAACGGGATCGCGCCGATGGCCAGGGCCACGACGGCCGCGCTGGGCCCGATGGAGGTGCCGACCACGAAGCGGCTGAAGGGGATCAGCCACACCATGAGGACGATGAAGGGCAGCGAGCGGCCGAGGTTGACGACCACGCCGACGACCTTGTTGACGACGACGTTCTGCAGGAGGCCGCCGCGGTCGGTGAGGACCAGCAGGATGCCCAGCGGCAGGCCGCCGAGGATGGTGTAGACGGTGGACCACCACACCATGAAGAGGGTGTCCAGACAGGCGTTCTGCAGCAGGGGCTGCATCTCGGACCAGGTCACTTGGCACCATCCTTCAGGAGCGCGTCGGCGGCATTCTCGACGGTATGCACATCGGCGACATCCACCTGCAGCCCCTGCTCACGCAGGAAGCCGATGGGAACGACGTTCTCCTCGAAGCGGCCGGGCAGCTCGATGCGCATCCGGCCGACCTGCTTGCCGCAGACGGTGTCCATCGCGGCGCCCAGGATCGAGATGTCGATGTTGTACGTACGGGAGAGCTGGGAGATGACCGGCTGGGTCGCGGCGTCGCCGTGGAAGGTGACGTCCACGACGGTGCGGTCCGGGCCGGACGGCTCGCCGCCGACCGGGAAGAGCTCGGCCGCGAGCTCGGAGCCGGGGGTGGCGAGGAGCTCGGAGACGGTGCCGGACTCCACCACGCGCCCGCCCTTCATCAGGGCCGCCGAGTCGCAGATGGTCTTGACGACCTCCATCTCGTGGGTGATGAGGAGGACGGTCAGGCCGAGCTGCTGGTTGAGGTCGCGCAGCAGCTGCAGGATGGAGCGGGTGGTCTCCGGGTCGAGCGCGGAGGTCGACTCGTCGGAGAGCAGCACCTTGGGGTCGCCGGCCAGGGCGCGGGCGATGCCGACGCGCTGCTTCTGGCCGCCGGAGAGCTGGCCGGGGTAGGCCTTGGCCTTGTCGGCGAGGCCGACGAGGTCGAGGAGCTCCAGGGCCTTGCGCTCGCGCTCCTTGCCGGAGACGCCGAGGATCTCCAGCGGAAGCTCGATGTTGGACTGCACGGTCCGCGAGGACAGCAGGTTGAAGTGCTGGAAGACCATGCCGATGCGGCTGCGCGCCTTGCGCAGCTCGGCCCCGGCGCGGTTGCCGCGCCCGGCGAGGGCGGTGAGGTCCTGGCCCGCGACGGTGACCGTGCCGGAGCTGGGGCGCTCCAGGAGGTTGACGCAGCGGATGAGGGTCGACTTGCCGGCGCCGCTCTGACCGACGACGCCGTACACCTCGCCCTCGCGCACGTGGAGGTCGACGCCGTCGAGGGCGGTGACCTCGCGGCCGCGTGAGCGGTAGACCTTTGTCAGGCCCGTAGTGGTGATCACAGGGGTTTCCGTCACTGTCGAGTGCGCGGCGGTGAGGGCGCCGGGCACGGGCATTCATTGCGGAGCGCGGCCTAGGTGCCCCGGCGGGCGCGAACGAGGGTCGCGGCTTCGGGGAGTCCTGGTGACGCGGGGCGGAGCTTTTCCGGTCCGGTCCGGGTGGGACGCGGGACGCGGGCTCTACGGGTCTCGCTTCGGGGCGCGAGGCACGGAACGGGGGCCCTCAGCGGTCACACATTCGACACATGCAACGAGCAGCGCCGGGCGTCGTCATCGCCTCGGTCGCACAGGTGCGGCTGCTCGTCGTGGTCATGCGGGAAAGTAAAACAGACGGATGTGCGAGTCGGCCAAGGCTGTCCGAATAGCGGACACAGCTGGCCGGTTCGTGGACACGCCCCGCCCCCCGTAAGTGATCTTCAAGCCATCGGCGGCCGCCCCTTGACCTGCGAGGACACGGGCCGCGGGCCCCGTGCCCGCACCCCTCGGGCGGGGCGCCCGAGGGCGCCCTGTGGTCAAGGCCACGGGCCGACCGGGCCCGGTACGGGGCCGGGCGCGGCGCATTCCGGGCAGGCCATTAAAGTCGTCCCATGCTTGTCCAGCCCCCTCCGCACGCGCGGCCCGCAGCCCGGTGGCCACGGTGATCGGCGCGCTGACGCTCGCGGTCGGACTGACCGCCCTCGCGCTGGCCGCCTGGTGCGGCATCGCCTTCTCCCGCGACCAGTCCACCAAGGACTGGCACTTCATCGGCATGGCCGTGGTGAGCGTCCTGGCGGTCGCCCAGCTCGTGGTCGGCGTCGTGCAGCTGGCGGGAGGGGACAAGCCCGAGCAGGGCACCGCCATCTTCCTGGCCTACCTGATCGGCTCGGCGGCGGCCGTTCCCGCCGCGGGCTTCATGTCGCTCGCGGAGCGGACCCGCTGGGGTTCGGCCACCGTGGCGGCGGGCGGCGTGATCCTGGCCGTGCTCGAAGTGCGGCTCTACGACATCTGGGGAGGCTGACCGTGACCGAACCGACCACCCCCGCGGGGCCGGGCTTCAACCTCGGCGAGGGACCGGGCCGGCTGCTGGTGTGGCTCTACGGCGTCTTCACCGTCGCCGCGGCCTCCCGCTCGGTCGTCCAGATGATCCTGGACTTCGGCCGCGCCCCGCTGGCCTACGTCCTGTCGGCGATCGCCGCCGTGGTGTACGCCTTCATCACGTACTCCCTGGTCCGCGGCGGCCCCACGGCCCGCCGGGCGGCGCTCGTGTGCTGCGCCGCCGAGCTGGCCGGCGTCCTCGTCGTCGGGACGTGGACGCTCGCCGAGCCGTCCGCCTTCCCCGACGCCACGGTCTGGTCGGACTACGGCATGGGCTACCTCTTCATCCCGGTGATCCTGCCCGTCACCGCGATGGTGTGGCTGCGCCGCGCGGCACAGCCACAGGCCGGCTAGCGGCTCGTCGTCGCGAGCGCCGCCCCGGCGGCGGCGCCCTGCGCGGCCTCCGCGTCCTGCTCCCGGCGTTCCTTCTCCATCGTCACCAGCGTGAGCTTGCGCGTGACCTGCTCGCTGGCCACCTGCGCGTACCCCCACTTGCGGTACAGCCGCAGGTTCCCCTCGTTGCGGTGGCCGGTGGCCAGGCGGTAGCGGGTCGCCCCCTCCTCCGCCAGCCGGGCCTCGACCGCGGCGAGCAGCCGCCCGCCCAGGCCGTGCCGCTGCATCCGGGGATGGACGATCATCCCGGAGATCACCGCCGCGCCCCCGGCGCCGGCCGTGCCGCGCACCGAGCCCACGACCTCGTCGCCGAGCCGGGCCACCAGGACGCAGCCGGCGCCCAGTTCGGCACGCAGCTCGGCGAGGGTCTGGGTGAGCGGTGCGATGGAGTAGTCCCCGTAGAGCTCGGCCTCGCCCTGATAGCAGAGGTACTGGAGTTTGAGGATCTGTTCCGCGTCGAGATCGGTCGCCGCAGAGATGGTCACGCTCATGCCCATGTGCCCACGCCTCCCCTTTTCGGTTCGGTCCGCCCTGACAGGAGCCGCCGTGGGTGCACGCCGCCTCCATGGCGCCGGTTGTCTATCGCTCCTTTCCCCAGGGTTCAGGAGCGGCAACCTCTGCCGTCAGCATTCTGCGCAGGCATCCCAGGCAACGGGAACGTACCGGCCCCAAAGATCCTTGTGACATTCCCAACTCGCCTGCGATTTCTCGGTAGGTCGGGTCCTTGCGGGAAAGGAGGGCGGCCAGCAGCCGGGGGCAGCGGCCGGGCAGCCGGCGCACCGCGGCGCGCAGCGCCCGGCCCTCCTCGGCGGCGAGCACCTGCTGTTCGACGCCCGCGTCGTGGCCGCCCGGCGGCTCGGAGTGGGTGGGGTCGTAGAGCACTTCGCGCCGGGCGCGGCGGCGCGCGGCGCGGGCCTCGGCCCGGACGGTCGCCCGCAGCCGGGCCGCCGAGACGATGGTGCGGCTGTCACTGAGCAGCCGCACCCAGACGCCCTGTTCGAGGTCGGCCGCGTCGGTCCCGGCGACCGCGGCCGCCTCGGCGGCGCACTCCGCCTTGAGCAGGGGGCTCAGCCGGATCAGGAGATCGCTCTGCGTCATGCGAGGCGTGACGTGCGGCCCGGCTCCGGCGGTTCCGGGCCGCCAAACGATCACCCTTGCGGGTTACCCCTTCAGAAACGCGTCCCGCGCTATCGCCGCGGTGTCGCAGTTGTCCGAGAAGATGCCGTCGATCCCGGTCGCGAAGTACGTCTTGAACGCCGCGAGCGCGTCACCGTAGCCGTTGGGGTCGGTGCCCCGCCGGAAGTCCGCCGGCAGGAAGCTGTTCTCGTTGCGCATGGTGTACGGGTGCAGGAGCAGCCCGGCGGCGTGCGCGTCGCGGACCAGCGTGGTGGGCTTGGTCAGCTTGTCGTTCTTGTCCCGCGGGATGATCAGGTTCAGCCACGGGCCGATGCCCTGGGCGAAGCCGGAGACCCACTTCAGGCCCTTGGGCGTGATCAGGTCGGCGACCGTGCGCGGGTCCTTGGCCTCGACGAAGTCCCACGGCTGCGTGGTGAGGTCGTCCAGCAGGAGCACCTTGGGGCAGTCGACGCCCAGCCGGTTCAGCCGCTGGAGGCTGCTCGGCTCGAAGGACTGCAGGAAGGTGTGGGCGTTGCGGCCCGAGCGGTTGTAGCGGCGCAGCAGCTTGGCGAGCCGCTCCTCCAGGCCGAGGCCGGCCTTGCGGAAGTAGGTGGGGTGCTTGGTCTCGATGTGCAGCCAGATGCGCCGGCCGCGCTTGCGGCCCTGCTCGTCGGCCCACTTCAGGACCTCTTCGAAGGTGGGCACCTGCCAGACGCCGTCGTAGAGGGTGTTGTGCTGGCGGGTGCCGGGGATGCGCTCCTTGGCGCGCAGCGTCTTCAGCTCGGCGAGCGTGAAGTCCTCGGTGAACCAGCCGGTGTGGGCCTCGCCGTCGACGGTCTTCGTCGTCCTGCGGGAGGCGAACTCCGGGCGGGAGGCGACGTCGGTGGTGCCGGTGATGTCGTTCTCGTGACGGCACACGAGGTGCCCGTCCTTGGTGGGGACGAGATCCTGCTCGATGACGTCCGCGCCGTTGTCGAGGGCGAACTGGTAGGAGCCGAGGGTGTGCTCGGGGCGGTAGCCGCTGCCGCCGCGGTGGCCGATGACGGTCGGCTTGGGCAGGTCCTTGTACGAACCGCCGGTGCCGCCGCCGTGGGCGCGCTCCGCGGTCTGCCCGCGCTGCGCGGCCGAGGCCGTGCCCGCTCCGCCGCCGAGGACGACCGCTCCCGCGCCGAGGGCCGCCGCGGCCCCCAGAAGGGTGCGCCTGCCCGGCCGCTGCTCCTGATCCATGAACGCTCCTTGCTTGCGCGTCCCGGCGCCGTTCCGGCACCCGTCGGACGCGCCGATCGTAAACATGTACGACTTCCGTCTGTGAAGACGAAGGTCAAACGGCGTGCAAACTCCTGTCAACACTCCGTATCGCATCCCCCTACCCGGGGTGCGCAAGGCCCATACCGGCGAGTATGGTCACTCCCCTGCGCAGGCATGCGCCGCACCGACCATCACGACCGGAGGGCCTCCGTTGTCCCGCATCTTGCTCAAGGCGTTCCTCGGATTGCTCATGCGCGTCCTGTACCGCCCCAAGGTGGAGGGCACGGAGCACATCCCCGGCAGCGGGCCGGTCATCCTGGCGGGCAGCCACGTGACGTTCGTCGACTCGCTGTTCCTCGCGCTGGTGGTCAAGCGGCAGGTCTTCTTCATCGGCAAGGACGAGTACGTCACGGGCAAGGGGATCAAGGGCCGGCTCATGGCCTGGTTCTTCCGCAGCTCCGGCATGATCCCGGTGGACCGCGACGGCGGCCGCGGCGGCGTGGCCGCGCTGATGACCGGCCGCCGCATCCTCGACGAGGGCAAGGTCTTCGGCATCTACCCCGAGGGCACCCGCTCCCCCGACGGCCGTCTCTACCGCGGCCGCACCGGCATCGCCCGCCTCGCGCTGATGACGGGCGCGCCGGTGGTGCCGTTCGCGATGATCGGCATGGACAAGGTCCAGCCGGGCGGCAAGGGCATGCTGCACCTCGCCCCGGTGACGGTCCGCTTCGGCGAGCCCCTGGACTTCTCCCGCTACGAGGGCATGGACCGCGACCGCTACATCCTGCGCGCCGTCACCGACGAGGTGATGAGCGAGGTCATGAGCCTGTCGGGCCAGGAGTACGTGGACGTCTACGCGACCAAGGCCAGGGCCTCGAAGGCCGCCTGACGCCACGTCACCCGAGGTCGGCTAGCCCAGGCCGATGCACCGGGGCTGGAAGGCCGGGTCGGCCGGGCCCTTGCGCCCCAGCGCGTTGAGGACCCACTGGGCGACGACCGGGTCCTTGGTGGCCTGGTCGTGCATGAAGAGGTCGAGCTTGCACTTGTCCTGCAGCACGACGTTGGTGACGCGCTCGGCCGGGCCGCTGAGCAGGGCGCTGGTGTAGGGGATGACGACCTCGTCGTAGCGCGTGGTGACGACGGTGTAGTCGGGGCCGGCCGGCGCCTCCTCGCCCTCGTTGAGCTTCTGCATGAAGTCCGAGCCCCAGCGCTGGTCGGCGCAGGACGGGCAGAACGTCCACCCGGCCGGGATGGCCAGGGGGTTCTTCGTGCCGTGGTTGGACGGGACGATGCCGACGAGGTCGTCGACCTTGTCCGCGCCGCCCAGGAACTTCACGTAGTAGCGCGGCATCATGCCGCCCTGGCTGTGGCCGACGAGGTCGACCTTCTTCGCGCCCGTGGCGGCGCGCACGGTCTCCACGAAGTCGCGCAGCTCCTCGGCCGACTGCGGGACCGGGGCCGTCTCCAAGTTGCCGTAGTTGAAGGCGAAGACGCAGTAGCCCGCCTCCTTCAGCTTCGGGGAGAGCGCGGACCAGTTCTCACCCATGAGCTTGAAGGTGCCGTTGACGAGCACGACGGGCTCGGGGTGGGCCGAATCCGGCTTGCAGGACCAGTCGTTGGCCCCGCGCGGCGGGGTGTCGAGGACCGAGGCGGAGGCCGGGGACGCGGCCACGCCCGTGAGGCCCAGGGCCGCGGTGGCCGCGGCGGCGAGCAGCAGTCTGACCGTTCTGCGGAGACGCATGAGGGGGGTTTCCTTTGGCAACGGGACGGTGGGGGACCACCGTCAGAACCGAACCATGTTCGACAATGTCGACCAGTGGTCGTGATCGTTGCCCGTGCGTAAAGGTTGCGTCAAGAGGAATTGTTTCCGGCATATGTCACACGGGCCGGGGCTTGCCGCCCCGGCCCGTCGTACGCTTGGCTCATCCGAGCCCTGCCCTGCTCAAACCGGTGAATGCGGTTCCGTTTGCCGTACCCGCGCGGCGGTTCAGCCGCCGTACCCCTCCTCCAGCTTCTGCCCGCGCAGCAGGAACCACGCGGCAACGGCCGTGGCCAGCAGCACCACCGCGCCGACACCCGAGGCGATCTGCAGCCCGTCGACGAAGGCGTCCTGTGCGGAGGTGAGCAGGCTCGTGGCCTGGTCGGCAGGCAGGTCGGAGGTCGCTTCCACGGCGCCGCCGAGGGACTCGTGGGCCTGCGCGGCGGTCGCCTCCGGCACGCCCGCGGGGACGGCGAAGTCCCGGTAGACGCCGGTGACGATCGAGCCGAGCAGCGCGATGCCGAGCGCGGCGCCGAGCTCGTAGGCCGTCTCCGAGACCGCCGAGGCGGCACCCGCCTGCTCCTTGGGGACGCTGGAGAGGATCACGTCGGCCGTGACGGTGAACGAGAAGCCCGCGCCGACCCCCACGACCAGCAGCGACGCCCCGAGCACCGGGTAGGCGGTGTCGGACTCCAGCCAGATGAGCACCGCGAGGGCGACGCCGATGGCCGCGAGCCCGCCGGCCACCACCGACCGCACCGAGAACCGCCGGGCGGCCCGTCCCGCGAGCAGACCCGCGGTGACCGCGCCGATCGCGGCCGGCAGCTCGGCCAGGCCGGCCTCCAGCGGGCTGCGCCCCTGGACGAGCTGGAGGAACTGCGACAGGAAGAAGACCATGCCGGACAGGCCGAGGACGGTCAGCAGGTCGGCCAGCACCGCGCCCGAGAAGCCCCTGTGGTGGAACAGCCGCATGTTCAGCAGCGGCGAGGGCAGCGTGAGCTGCCGGCGGACGAACCACACCAGTGCCGCCACGCCCACGGCCGCCGCCGCGGCGACGCCCCAGCCCAGGCCGTGTGTGGCGCCCTCCTTGATCGCGTAGACGACGGCGATCACGCCGGTCATCGACAGCGCCACGCTGAGCAGGTCCCACGGGCCGGGCGAGGGGTCGCGCGACTCGGGCAGCAGCTTGGCGCCGACGATCACCAGCACGGCCATCACCGGCAGGTTGATCAGGAAGACCGAGCCCCACCAGAAGTGCCCCAGCAGGAAGCCGCCCACCACGGGCCCGACGGCGGCGCCCGCGGAGGCCATGGCACCCCAGATGCCGATGGCCAGGCTGCGCTCCTTGGGGTCGTGGAAGATGTTGCGGATGAGCGCCAGCGTGGACGGCATCAGCGTCGCGCCCGCGACGCCCAGCAGGGCCCGGGCGGCGATCATCATCTCGGGCGTGGAGGCGTAGGCGTTCAGCACCGACACCGCGCCGAAGGCCACGGCGCCGCACAGCAGGAGCTTCTTGCGGCCGATGCGGTCGCCGAGGCTGCCCATGGAGACCAGGAGTCCGGCGATGACGAACGAGTAGACGTCGCCGATCCACAGCAGCTGGGTGCCCGTCGGCTGCAGGTCCTCGCTGAGGAACGGCGTGGCCAGGCCGAGGACGGTGGCGTCGACCGCGACGAGGAGGACGGCCAGGGCGAGGACGGCCAGGGCGAGCCAGCGCCCGGGGCGGGGGGTCTCGGCGGGGGCCGCGAGGGTCTGCGGGCCGCCGGCGGTTCCGGTCACCGTTTCATCCTCCGCTCGGTACCGGTCCTTCGCTCGGCGCCGCCGAGCAGCAGCTCGGCGACCATCCGGGGCATGTCCTTGGCGGCCACGCGCCGGTCCTGGACGGCCCAGGCTCCGGTGCCGATCAATCCGTAGAGGGCCTCGGTAAGCCAGGCGGGCGTGAGGTCGAGCCGGAAGGCGCCCTCCTCCTGCCCGCGGCGGAAGAGCTCCTGGACGCGGGCGTCGAGGCGGTTCCAGCCCTCGTTGGTGCCGTTCTCGTAGAGCTGGTTCTCGGTGAAGAGGAAGGCGAGCATGCCAGCGACGGGCTCGGCCTCGTCGATCAGGCGGCGCACGGCGCCGGCCGCGTCGCCCTCCTCGATCCGGGCCGCGTCCAGGGCCTGCCCGAACTGCTGGATGCCCAGGTCCTCCAGGGCGCGGACGAGCGCGTCGCGCCCGGCGAAGTGGCGGTGGAGGGTGGCGCGACCGATCCCGGCGGCCTTGGCGATCTCGTCCATGGAGGCGGTCGCTCTGCGGGTGAGCAGGGCGGCGGCCTCCCTCAGCACATGGTCTCGGTCAACACTCATGAGACGACGATAACCCGGGTGAGACGCAAATGTCTCATCCGGGTTGCCGTCGTCTCAGGAAGCGCGTGGCCGTCTCAGGGGAAGCACGGCCGTCCCAAGGGACGAGCGTCAGCCGCGCTTGGCGTCCGCCCACTCCCGCTGGACCGCCAGGTCCGCCTTGACCTCGCCGAGCTGGACCGCGACCGCGGACGGCGCGGTGCCGCCCCGCCCGCTGCGCGAGGCGAGCGCACCGGGGACGCTCAGGACCGACCGGACCTCGGGCGTCAGGTGCGGCGAGATGGCGGCGAACTGCTCGTCGGTCAGGCCGTCCAGCTCGATGCCGCGCGCCTCGCACTCCTTGACGCACTCCCCCGCCACCTCGTGCGCCACGCGGAACGGCACGCCCTGCTTGACGAGCCACTCGGCGATGTCGGTGGCCAGGGAGAATCCGGCGGGGGCCAGCTCCTCCATCCGGGCGCGGTTGACCGTGAGGGTCGCCATCATCCCGGTGAAGGCCGGCAGGAGGACCTCCAGCTGGTCGCAGGAGTCGAAGACGGGCTCCTTGTCCTCCTGCAGGTCCCGGTTGTAGGCGAGGGGCAGGGCCTTGAGGGTGGCGAGCAGGCCGGTGAGGTTGCCGATGAGCCGCCCGGACTTGCCCCGCGCGAGCTCGGCGATGTCCGGGTTCTTCTTCTGCGGCATGATCGAGGAGCCGGTGGAGAAGGCGTCGTGGAGGGTGACGAAGGAGAACTCCTTCGTGTTCCAGATGATGACCTCCTCGGCGATCCGCGACAGGTCGATGCCGATCATCGCCGTGATGAAGGCGAACTCGGCGACGAAGTCGCGCGAGGCCGTCCCGTCGATGGAGTTGCCCGCCGAGCCGCGCTCGAAGCCGAGGTCGGCCGCGACCGCCTCCGGGTCGAGCCCGAGGGAGGACCCGGCGAGGGCCCCCGACCCGTAGGGCGAGACCGCCGTGCGCTCGTCCCACTGCCGCAGCCGCTCGGCGTCCCGGGAGAGCGACTGGACGTGCGCGAGCACGTGGTGGGCGAACAGGACGGGCTGGGCGTGCTGCAGGTGCGTCCGCCCCGGCATGGCGACGCCGGCGTGGGCCTCGGCGAGGCCCACGAGCGCCTCCTGCAGGTCGGTGAGGAGCCCCCCGATGATCCTGGCGTGGTCGCGCAGGTACATCCGGAAGAGCGTGGCGACCTGGTCGTTGCGGGACCGCCCGGCGCGCAGCTTGCCGCCGAGGTCCGGGCCGAGCCGCTCCAGCAGGCCCCGCTCCAGCGCGGTGTGCACGTCCTCGTCGGCGACGGTGCCGGTGAAGGTCCCGGCGGCGACGTCCTGCTCCAGCCGGTCGAGGCCGTCGAGCATCCGCTCCAGCTCGTCGGCCGTCAGCAGGCCGGCCGTGTGGAGCACGCGGGCGTGGGCACGGGAACCGGCGATGTCGTAGGGGGCGAGCCGCCAGTCGAAGTGGACCGAGGCGGACAGCTTGGCCAGCGCTTCGGCCGGGCCGTCGGCGAAACGGCCGCCCCAGAGCCGGACGTCGTCGGTGGTGCCGTTGCTCACTTGCGTGCTCCTCGTGGGTGGTGGGGGGCGGCCGGCCGCCGCGGGCGGGTGCCGCCGTGCCCGCCCGTGCCCCTGCGGCACGACCGGGCACGGCGGCCGCTGGTCGGTCAGGCCAGGTCGCGCTTCGCGGCGATCTTCGAGGACAGGCCGAAGATCTCGATGAAGCCCTTCGACATGGACTGGTCGAACGTGTCGCCCGTGTCGTACGTGGCGAGGTTGAAGTCGTAGAGCGACTTCTCGGACTTCCGGCCCGTGACGACGGCCCGGCCGCCGTGCAGCGTCATCCGGATGTCGCCGGAGACGTGCTCGTTGGCCTCGGCGATGAAGCCGTCCAGGGCCCGCTTGAGCGGGGAGAACCACAGGCCGTCGTAGACGAGCTCGGTCCACCGCTGCTCGACCTGCCGCTTGTACCGGGCGAGCTCGCGCTCGACCGTGACGGCCTCCAGCTCCTGGTGGGCGGTGATCAGCGCGATGGCGCCGGGCGCCTCGTAGATCTCCCGGGACTTGATGCCGACCAGCCGGTCCTCGACCATGTCCAGCCGGCCGACGCCCTGGGCGCCGGCCCGCGCGTTGAGCTGCTGGATGGCCTGCAGAACGGAGACGGGCTTGCCGTCGATCGCGACCGGGACGCCCTGCTCGAAGGTGATGATCACCTCGTCGGCCTCCCGGGGGGTGGCCGGGTTGTCCGTGTAGTCGTAGACGTCCTCGATCGGGGCGTTCCAGATGTCCTCGAGGAAGCCGGTCTCGACGGCCCGGCCGAAGACGTTCTGGTCGATGGAGTACGGGGACTTCTTGGTGGTGGCGATCGGCAGGCCCTTGGCCTCGCAGAAGGCGATGGCCTTGTCCCGCGTCATCGCGTAGTCCCGGACGGGGGCGATGCACTTGAGCCCGGGGGCGAGGGAGGAGATGCCGGCCTCGAACCGCACCTGGTCGTTGCCCTTGCCGGTGCAGCCGTGGGCGACGGTGGTCGCGCCGTGCTTCTGCGCGGCGGCGACGAGGTGCTTGACGATCGTGGGCCGGGAGAGGGCGGAGACCAGCGGGTACCGGTCCATGTAGAGGGCGTTGGCCTTGATCGCCGGGAGGCAGTACTCCTCGGCGAACTCGTCCTTGGCGTCGGCGACCTCCGCCTC
The DNA here is from genome assembly GCF_024519335.1 of Streptomyces telluris. Lineage (NCBI taxonomy): Bacteria > Bacillati > Actinomycetota > Actinomycetes > Kitasatosporales > Streptomycetaceae > Streptomyces > Streptomyces telluris. Next base: position 4,952 of record NZ_JANIID010000019.1, on the reverse strand, counting down.
CACCGCACCGCAGGCGAGCGCGCGCTTGCGGATGACGTCCAGGTCCTCGCCGCCCTGGCCGACGTCCACGGCAACGGCGATGACCTCGGCGCCCGTCTCCTCGGCGATCCAGCCGATGGCGACGGAGGTGTCCAGGCCGCCGGAGTAGGCGAGTACGACGCGCTCGGTCACGGGTTTCTCCTTACGATGCATACGCTGATGGGCATAAGTATGCACTGCACCGTATGTTTCGTCAATGGGCGACACCGATAGCGGTACGTGGTCGGTTCGTGACGCAGACGGAGGGCCGGACCCCGAATTTGGATCACGCAGCCAAACAGGATATTTTCTTTCTGCACGCCCCACCGGGAAGAAACCCGGGAGGGACGAGCACCGGGACGTGGCGCAGCTTGGTAGCGCACTTGACTGGGGGTCAAGGGGTCGTGGGTTCAAATCCCGCCGTCCCGACCAGCGAACATCGCAGGTCGGAGGCCGTTTCCTCGTAAGAGGAAGCGGCCTTTTCCGTTTCTCTGCCTGCTCTGCCCGCTCTGCCCGCTCTGCCCGCTACGGCTCCTGCGGCACGGCGGCTACGGCGGCTACGGCGGCTACGGCTGCCGCAGCTTTCCCGGGGCGACCCGGCGGCCCTCCCGCAGGACCGCCGTCACCGCGTGGACGGCCGTGATGTCGGCGAGGGGGTCCCCCGCCACCGCCACGACGTCCGCGTCGAAGCCCGGCGCGATGCACCCCTTGCGGCAGGCGACGCCGCACGCGCGGGCCGCCGCCGAGGTCGCGGCGCGCAGCGCCTCCAGCGGGCCGAAGCCCATCTCCGCCATGGCGACGACGCTGTACGGGTGGCTGCCGTGGGCCTTGACCGGGAAGATCCCCGAGTCGCTGCCGCAGACCACGCCCACACCGGCCTCCCGCATCGCGGCCATCCCGGCGACCAGCCCGGGCAGGCGGCGGGCGATCCGCGGCGGGGGCGGCGGGCCGCCGGGCAGGGCCCCCAGGGTGAGGGAGGCGACCACGCCGAGGCGGACCATGTCGTCGAGGATGCGCCGGTCGTAGTCCACGCCGGTGGCGGTCTCGTCGCTCTCGTCGGTGATCTCCGTGACGAAGAAGCAGTGCTCGACCATGTCGAACCCGGCGGCCACGGCGGCGGCGATGCCCGCCGCCGAGTGGGCGTGCGCGGTGACCGGCAGCCCGTGCCGGTGGGCCTCGCGCACGGCGGCGAGCAGCTCGGCGTGGCCGTACTGCACGTGGAGCGGGTCCGAGCCGGGGGTCAGGTCGCCGCCGGTCACCATCACCTTCACCACGTCGACGCCCCGCCCGGCGCGCTCGCGCACGGCCGCCCGGATCGCGTCGACGCCCTCGGCCTGCCCGCCGAGGAACCAGCAGTGGCCGCGCGCGGTGGTGATCGGCGGACCGGAGGCGAGCACGGTGGGACCGGCCACGGGATCCTCGGCGGTCTCCTCGCGCACCCGCAGCGCGAGATACCCCCGGTCCCCCAGGTCCCTTACGGTCGTCACGCCCGCGGCGAGCGCCGCCCGGCCCGCTTCCCGCATCCGGTCGAGCAGTTCCTCGTCGTCCGCGCGCCGCAGGCGTTCCACGGCGTCGTCGCTCGCGTCGAAGGCGAGGTGGACGTGGGTGTCCACGAAGCCCGGGAGCAGCGTCACGTCCCCCAGGTCCAGCAGTTCGGCGCCCGCGGGCACGCTCCCGCCGGGGTGCACGGCGACGACCCGCCCGCCCTCGGCCAGCACCACGGGCCGTTCGACGAGCCCCGGTCCTATCCCGTCGAAGAGCTTCGCCGCGCGGATCGCGAGCATGTGTCCTCCCCTTGCCCGATGACTGCTGTTGGGCCGGTGTTCACGGCGCCGACGTCCCGGGCCCTTCTCATCCTGCCCACTCCGGCGCCGCGGGAGCCCGCGCCCGGCATGTTTTCCCGGCCGGGAGGGGGTCGGGGCGGAGTGCGGGTGGTGCGGCGGACACGACCGATGGCGCCCCGCAAGTGCGGGACGCCATCGGCGCGTTCGGCCGGGGTGCGGGGTGCGGCCGGGATCCCCCGGGCCGCGCCCGCGCCCTCAGCGCTCCTTCTGGGCCAGTCTGAGCAGGTGGTCCGCGAGGGCCTGGCCGCCCTTGGGGTCGCGGCTGATGAGCATCACCGTGTCGTCGCCGGCGATGGTGCCGATGATCTCGTGCACCCCCGCCTGGTCGATCGCGGAGGCGAAGAACTGCGCGGCGCCCGGCGGCGTGCGCAGGACGACCAGGTTGGCGGAGGCCTCCGCCGAGATCAGCAGTTCGCCCGCCAGGCGGCCCATGCGGGCCTCGGTCGCGGATTCGCCGAGCGGGGCCCGGGGGGTGCGGTCGCCGCCCTCCGACGGGACCGCGTAGATCAGCTCGCCACCGGTGTTGCGGATCTTGACCGCGCCCAGTTCGTCGAGGTCGCGGGAGAGCGTCGCCTGGGTGACGGACAGGCCGTCGTCGGCGAGCAGCTTGGCGAGCTGGCTCTGCGACCGGACCGCCTGCCGGCCGAGGATGTCCACGATCCGGCGGTGGCGGGCGGTACGGGTCTGCGGTACGGCCTGTCCGCCGTGGAACGGCTCCGGCTCCTGCGCCTGGGTCATCGTCTCGTCAGTCTCCGCTTCGTCGTTCCCCGAGGGGCCGCAGGGGCCGTGTCGCCCCGCCGGCCCCGTCCGCCTCGTCGGCCGCTCCGGCCGCTCACGCCCCCGGGCCGACGGCGGCAGCAGCGGCGTCCAGGACACCCGGCAGGGCCCGGAGGAACGTTTCCACCTCATCTTCCGTGATGATCAGCGGCGGGGCCAGCCGCACCACGTCGGGTGCGACCGCGTTCACCAGGAGGCCGGCGTCCTGTGCTGCCTGCTGCACCTTCGGTGCAAGGGGCTCGGAAAGGACAATACCCAGCAGCAGGCCCGCGCCACGGACGCGGTCGACCAGCGGGTGGCCGAGCGCAGCGATCCCGTCACGCAGCCGCTCCCCCGTCAGCGTCACGCGGGGGAGGATTCCTTCGCCCTCCAGCGTGTCGAGGACCGCCAGGGCGGCTGCGCACGCGACGGGGTTCCCGCCGAAGGTGGAGCCGTGCTGACCGGGCGTCAGCAGATCGGCGGCCGGGCCGAAGGCGAGCGTCGCCCCGATCGGCAGGCCGCCGCCGAGGCCCTTGGCGAGCGTGACCACGTCGGGCTCGACGCCCTGCGCCTGGTGCTCGAACCAGTGGCCGGTGCGGCCGATACCTGTCTGAATCTCGTCCAGGACGAGGAGGGTGCCGGTGGCGCGGGTGATCTCCCGGGCGGCGGCGAGGTAGCCGGGGGGCGGCACGACGACGCCGGCCTCGCCCTGGAGCGGCTCCAGCACCACGAGCGCGGTGTCGGTGGTCACGGCGGCCCGCAGCGCCTCGGCGTCGCCGTAGGGGACGTGGGTGACGCCCGCGGGCAGCGGCAGGAACGGGTCCTGCTTGGCGGGCTGGCCGGTGAGCGCCAGGGCTCCCATCGTGCGGCCGTGGAAGCCGCCGGTGGCGGCGACCATGTGCGTGCGGCCCGTCCGGCGCCCGATCTTGAACGCGGCCTCGACCGCCTCCGCCCCCGAGTTGGCGAAGTACACGCGGCCCGGCCGGCCCGCGAGGGCGAGCAGCCGCTCGGCCAGGGCGACCGTCGGCTCGGCGGTGAAGAGGTTGGAGACGTGGCCGAGGGTGGCGATCTGGTCCGACACCGCCCGGACGACCGCCGGGTGGGCGTGGCCGAGGGCGTTGACGGCGATGCCGCCGACGAGGTCGAGGTACGGCTTGCCGTCGGCGTCCCAGACGGTGCTCCCCTCCCCGCGGACGAGGGGGATGCGCGGGGTGCCGTAGTTGTCCATCAGCGCGCCCTGCCAGCGCTGGGTGAGTCCGGCGTTGGTCACTGCTGCTTCCCCTCCGGCGTGCCCGCCGCTTCGTCGGGCACGACCATCGTGCCGATGCCCTCGTCCGTGAAGATCTCCAGCAGGATCGAGTGCTGGACCCGGCCGTCTATGACGCGGGCCGTGGTGACGCCGTTGCGCACGGCGTGCAGGCACCCCTCCATCTTGGGGACCATCCCGCTGGCCAGGTCGGGCAGCAGCGCCTCCAGCTCGCTCGCCGTGAGCCGGCTGATGACCTCGTCGCTGTGCGGCCAGTCCTCGTAGAGGCCCTCGACGTCGGTGAGGACCATCAGCGTCTCCGCGCCGAGGGCCGCGGCGAGCGCGGCCGCCGCGGTGTCGGCGTTGACGTTGTAGACGTGGCCGTCGTCGGCGCTGCGGGCGATGGAGGAGAGGACGGGGATGCGCCCGTCGTCGAGCAGGGCCTGGACGGCGCCGGTGTCGATGGCGGTGATCTCGCCGACGCGGCCGATGTCGACGCGTTCGCCGTCGATGTCGGCGTAGTGCTTGGTGGCGGTCATGGTGTGGGCGTCCTCGCCCGTGAGGCCCACGGCCAGCGGGCCGTGCTCGTTGAGCAGGCCGACGAGTTCGCGCTGCACCTGCCCGGCGAGCACCATGCGGACGACGTCCATGGCCTCCGGGGTGGTCACCCGCAGGCCGGCCTTGAACTCCGACTCCAGGCCCAGCCGGTCCAGCTGCGCGCTGATCTGCGGGCCGCCGCCGTGCACCACCACGGGGCGCAGCCCGGCGTGGTGGAGGAAGACGACGTCCTGGGCGAAGGCGGCCTTCAGCTCCTCGTCGACCATGGCGTTGCCGCCGAACTTGATGACGACGGTCTTGCCGTGATGCCGCGTCAGCCAGGGCAGCGCCTCGACGAGGATGCGCGCCTTGGGCAGGGCGGTGTGTTTGCGGGTGGTGCCCGCGCTGTCCGTGGTCGTCATGAGGAGTACGCGCTGTTCTCGTGGACGTAGTCGGCGGTGAGGTCGTTGGCCCAGATGACGGCGGACTCGCCGCCCTCGGCCAGGTCGGCGGTGATGCGCACCTCGCGGTAGCGCATGTCGACGAGGTCG